>NZ_JAAHHM010000064.1:0-40785 GCF_010692445.1 Moorena sp. SIO3E8
ATTTTGCGACCGCAGTCTTGGGAAATCCCTGTTAGTTTAATAATGGCTCTCACCACTCCTCTCCCAATCCTTGCCTAAATCCTAGTCTCTATCACTGTTTCGACTACTTTTGCCTAATGGATAGCTTTTTTAAGGGGGATAATGGGGGATCTCCGAGTTTGAAGACACGCCCTAGCCCCCCAACTTTGGGGGGAAAAAGAGTCAATTTTATTCTAAAAGTCCCCCAAAATTGGGGGATTTAGGGGGCTTGGATGTAGCAAATGAGACTTCTCAGACAAACTCTTATAAATCAGGAAAAAAGCCAATTAAAAAATTAATTGATGAATGAAAATCACTTTTACCGAAGCACTTGCGCGATCGCGCAAGTGCTGCTGCAAGTAGATCAGCTCCGCTGGTGTCGCAGGTGATCGCATTTTGGTATTCATCCGTAAATCTTGAGGGCGTTAGAATCAAAGAGGTCTGTGCTACAATAAAGCCAATGCCTGCTAAAGATATTTACCATAATGCTGTTAGATTTGCATTAGTCAAAGATGGCTGGAAGATTTTAACAGAAGATTATACTTTGGAGTATGGTGGCGATCGCTTATACGTGGATATTGCCGCAGAAAAATCGATCGCAGCAGAAAAGCAGGGGCGAAAAATTCTTGTGGAGGTCAAGAGTTTCTTGGGTCGCTCGTTTGTAAATGACCTAGAACAAGCTGTGGGTCAGTATATCGTTTATAGGGATATTTTAGTAGAAAAAGAATTAGATTTTAAACTGTATTTGGCCATCACAAAAGGAACTTACAAAAATTATTTTAAACGTCAGTTAACTCAGATGATTATTAATCGCAATCAGGTTAATGTGTTGGTCGTTGATTCAGAAAGTGAGGTGATTGAGGAATGGATAGATTAAAGCGTTATCGGGAAATTGTTCAGGAAGTTTTAAGAGAATATCATCAGCTCAATGAAAAATCTGGTTCTACAATTGAAAGTGCTTTAGCTTTTGATGAGGTACAGGATCAGTACCTTTTGCTGCTGATGGGTTGGCACAAAGATGAACGGATTAAGAGTGTGATGATTCATATCCGTTTGAAGGATGACAAGCTTTGGATTGAGGAAGATTGGACAGAGGATGGGGTGGCGACAGATTTGTTACAGAAAGGGATACTACGAGAGGAGATTGTTTTGGCATTTCATCCACCTCATGTTAGACAATATACTGAATTTGGGGCGTTGCTGAATTAAGGAATGAATGCGCGATCATATGGTTTTGTTAAAGCCCCCTAAATCCCCCAAATTTGGGGGACGCAAGAAAATTTTGTTCCCCCCAGAATTGGGGGGCTAGGGGGGCGAAACCATACCCAGAATCAGCAACGCCGAATTTGCAATTGCTTAGCGTTGCACTTTGTTTGGTGAGGGATAGGTAGGTGCGCTCTTACCATTAAGAATTAAATTCGCCACGGGTCGCACCTGAAGTTGTGGAAATGGTTAAGGGATTGCAGGAGTCGCTTAAGGTTAACTCTTTGTCTAAAGGGAAATTTTCAGTATGATTACTCATAACAATTTACAATTCATAAAGTCAGATCAGGTTTTGGTTTCAAGGAAAGCATCTGTTGCTTGATTTGGTATAAGTGATATAATATATGTACGTAAATCTGTACATAAACTGATGTTTGATTACGAGATTACATCTCCAAATGATGCTAAAAATAACTTCTTTAAGTTGTTGGATATAGTTGCACAAAATAATCAGGTATATATCATCAATCGTCGGGATGGTGAGAATGTTGCTTTGATTACAGAATCGGATTTGAGGAGTTTAGTAGAGACGGTTTATCTCTTAAGAAACTCTACTAATGCAATTCGCCTGTTGGATGCCATTGAGGAGTCTAAGACTGGAAAAATAAAACCTCAAACCATTGAAGAACTTTACTCTGAGTTGGGAATTGAGCAAGAAGAAGAAGAAAAAGGCTGAATCCGATCAAGTAAAGCCAGTTGTGGTAAATCGCAGTCCTGGTTTTAGCTCTAGGTTTAAGGAAGATTTGGCTTGGTGGTTCAAGCATGATTTTAAAGTGGCGTCGAAAATTTTGGATTTGGTTACTGCTGTAATGAACAATCCATTTGAGGGCATTGGTAAACCAGAACGGTTAAAGTATATGGATGCAGATATTTGGTCACGGCGCATTGATTTAGAGCATCGGCTGGTTGATCGGGTGGGAAGTAGTCAGATTGATTTTCTGGCTTGTCGGTATCATTATGAGTGATGTTTTGTTGGGTCTTATTTTTTACTAAGCTACTCCGTAGCCTGTGTAAGGACGTTTATAACTGGGATTGTTCATGGTTCAATGCGCCATGGTAAAGTCTGGATTCACTACGACGGTATTGAAGATGGAATCACGGATAAACTGGTTGCTTCAGGAGTACCGAAAGATAGGATTGTTCTTGCTTTTCATCCCCCCGAGATTCGTGAACATACTGGGTATGCGGTTGCATAGCGTTTGCTTTGGTGGGTTACACTGTTTAAGGGCGCACCCTTGTATATTAGAAGAAGTAGTATACCGTAAAACACCGCAATATTTGAAATATTTTAAAATAAATTCTATGACAGTCAATTTACCTATCAAACTAGAAAATCTACCTAGAAGTTTACCTCTCGATGGTGCTGTCCGGATCGATTTAGTGGAAGGGGTGCCAATTTTTCGTGCTTCTAGTTTTGTGATTGAACGAATTGAAGTACTCCTCGGCAAACAAAAAGAAACTACACTCACGGAGGAGGAAGAAAAAGAATTGGATGGATATGAAGAACTAGATGATTATTTAAGTTTGGTTAATCGTCTGATTCGTAATAATTCGATAATTTACAGTTGATTTTTGTATTTTTGAATCGAAAACGAATTATTAATATTCGCGCTGCTGACAAATAAGTTGGACGACATCCACCATAAAATGACCCTATTCAAAGTTAAAAATTGTGGGTACATAGCATAATTTTATTTTTGATAATAATTCGGCAATTCAGAGTTAATTTTTGTATTAAAATATCTCACTAACTGTGTTGCTTTGTTAGTTGTTGAGTGGAGTAATCGATTGAACTAGAAACTACTTTCGTAGACGTACACTTTCGTAGTAAGGGGAGCGTTAGGATAAAGCTTAAGCCCTACGTAGTCAAATTTTTTCTTTTCGGAAAGTTCCAAAAGGAATTGAGTTTGTTCGCGGGCTTTTTGAGAGCATCTCGTTTGCTTCATTAAATTTCCCACTGTATTAAAATCCACTCCCCCTACATCTAATTTTGCACCTGGTATGAGGTGCCCGTCCCCAAAAGTTAGTGAAAAGAATAGGGGGCGATCGCTTAAAGCATCCTGGTGAGGTACAAGAGTTTGCCAGGAGTCATCAGTCAAACCTACAAGTTGACCTGCTATACGAACTCGTTTCCAGGCATAGCCGTCCTCCCGTTGGCTAAAGTAGATTTTTTGAAGACTTTGACCGTTAGGGCATTCGGCAGCAGCGAGGAAATGAACGGAGTGCTTTTGTAATACCTGAGCGCAATCTTCTATTAAGCTGAGTTCTTTAATATCAACACCAGTATCGGCTAACCAAGCTCGCGCAACCTCCAATGAGGAACGTCGGCGAAAATAATAGGAAAACTCTACAAGTCCTTCTGAGCCAATTTCAACTTTAAAGAAGAGATTGCGATACTCCAAAAATTGGGCACGAACTAGGAAACGCCGTAATCTTTCTTCATCAATGCCGTGGGTTTCCATGTAATGTGCTACGCGGAAGGCAAAATCTTTGCCATTGCCACAAGTCATCACGCCCATATTTTCTCCCGTGTTATTCAGGGATAGTTCCTGGTAGGTATTAAGTTCATCTGAGAAAGTAGAGACATAAGGGGTTATTTGATACCAGGAGAGGTCGAGGCTGCCTAGAAGTATACCGAGGCGGGCGGCACCACGGAAAAGGTTACTGCATGAATTTGAAGTAGTTTCATACATAATGCATATGTTCTATTATTATAAAAGGAAACTTTTAACGTATCAAGGTAAAAGCAATCACTAAATTGGACCGTCAATTAGTCAATAAAAGTAAACAACTGTCCTGGCTGTTACGTCATGGTGCCCACGAGCAAAGATTGGCGATGGACGAGGCTGGGTGGATGGATGTGGACGAACTCCTAGCTTTTCTTAATATATCCCGAACTGAACTAGAACTTATTGTGAATACAAACAACAAAGCTAGATTTCAGTTGGTTGACCAACGCGTTCGCGCTTGTCAGGGACATTCAGTTGAAAATCATGCAGTGACTCGCAAGGCTCTTGAGGCTTCATGGTCAGAATATGTTGGTAACGCGTCCATCTGGCATGGAACCACAGCAGATGCAGTTGAGAATATTGCCCATCAAGGAATTTTACCTATTACACGAACTCATGTTCATTGTGCATCTGCCTGGGACAGTATTGTCGGAAAACGTGCTAACGTAGCGGTAATGCTTGAAATTTCACCAGCAAAAATTCGCAAAGCTGGTTTCAATATATTTTTTGCTCCCAATGGAGTCGTACTGGTTAGGCACATACCTCCAGATGCAATTATTAGTCTGGTAGCGCTAACCAAACGCGCAAAGAAGCGAGAAACCGAATTACGAGGATACCTGGGGCTTTAATCCTTCAACTCGTTAGGTCTTTCAAGCTGGTAACTTAATCCATCAGCTATTTTAATCATTACTTGGAACACTAAACCAATGGAGGTTGGAAAACCTAGCACTGTTAACTTGTGGATGTAGATAAAGTAGCCCAACGCTCAATGTCCTCACGAGTCAGCTTCGGTTCAACGATGATGAACTTTCTTTCACTATCTTTGAAATAGGTCTTACCCGTAGGTTCAAGGAGACTCCTTGCTAGAATAGCCTCAATAATGGCATCCTTGGGATCATTTGACTGACCCATTTCTCCACGGAGGATACTACACATTTGTTCTCGTTGCTCTGGTGCTTTGGGAGGATATTCTGCATCTACATATGTACTTGTTGATGTGTGGTACGAGTGATGTGCTCTAGCGACAAAGTCCGTTCCCACTTCAATAGGTTGCTCGACTTTAACGAGATCGGCTAACACGGGACGATTCTCAACCCACTGATTTACAGCTTGAATAAGGTCGGCAAATGGCTTGACATAAGTAGCTGGGAGATCGCTGTCGAAGTGACGAACCATTACTCTAGCTCTTCCTGGCGTAAATGGAACAAAGTAGAGAGTCCCGAGTTGACTTCCGAGAAACCTCTTCAGTCCAAGTTCAGTTTGTATATTGCTAAATTTACGCATAACTACTATTGCATATCGATGATGACAAACTTTTGCTTATTTGGCGACCAGTGAATATTATCTGATGGAGGTTGACGAAGAAGCTTGCCCCTTAAGTTTTGGAGGAACTCATTTTCAGTGCCTTCAAGTGCTTCAATGGCTGCCTGAAGTTTAGATGATATATCTGTATCATCCATCGCCCTTGGTAGTGGGATCGTATCTATGTCAAAGTCTCGAATGATCCAGTCCCTTCCTTGCTCATAAATCTTCACAACTTCAAAATCTTCCTTAAGTTTAGGATGGGCTTCAACAGCTTCTTGAATGCCCTTGAGAAGACGGATGGATTCACCCATATCTCCCAACCTCTTCTGGAACCAGCGCTTGAGAGCTAGCTCTGGATGATTTTCGGATAAGAAAAGTTGTCCTTCTCCACCACGAAATCCATCAGGAAGTTCAATGTTTTTGTCACCACGGAACTCAAGAAGCCTTTCCTTAAACTTATCATGAAGGCTAGGTTCAAAGCTCTTCCAAGACGGTGGAAAATCTTTCTTGGCAAGTTCAGTCTCATCCCTGCCTCCTGATATCCTCCTACCCTCAAAAAATATGTTTGCACGCTCTAAGTCGTAAGTTCCATCCTGGTTTTTATAAGCATTCTCCATTCCTTGGAATTCCTTCTGAGAACGAAGCCTTATCTGCTGCATAAAGCCTTCTTTGGCATCGTCAGAGAGACGGCGGGAAAGGTCTTTGAGTTCAGCCGAGAGATCGCGAAACAGCTCGGCATGATCTTCTAAACGATAAAGGGCTTTTCTAAATTGTGCAGGGTCAGAAATCTCTGCAATTTCATCTAATTTAGTTTTGATCCAATTGTTTTGATCTATCTCACCAGAAAATTTATCCGCAAATTCGGTAACATCCTGACAATATGGAGAACATAGATAGCTGCGCCCATTTTTAGTATACTTCAGTTTGTGTCTGCCGGGTAAATCTATAACCCCCTCAAGCTCACCCAAATTTTCTTCTGGCTTAATAGTAGCAGTATTAGCGGTTGGCTGTTCTAAATTAGTTGTAGATTTTTCTGCTCTAGTGCTTGGTTCTTCAGTCCTGATAGTTGATTCTGTTGTTAGAGCAGATGGCTCATCAACTCTGGCAGTTGGTTCTTCAGCGTTGATCGTCGGTTCATCAAGTGCTTTTCCCCGCAATCTTGGTCCAAAAACTTCCCCAATACTCTTGAAACCTGCCCCAGCAAAACCACCAGCAAGCCCACTCATGGCAGCATTAGTTGCCACTGACTCACCCATGTTGGAGAAGAAATCTTCAATTTCACCAGACCAAGTTTCTTCTCGCGCCATTCCTTGAATGATACCTTCTCCAATTCCACCAACTGTAGCATCTATGCTGCCTTCTAAGCCCGCCTGTAGAATCCGATTCCCCGCTTGACCAAAAACCCTCTGCACCGATGGGCCAACTGATTGAGCGAGGGCTGTTTTACCAACTCCTTGCATAACCTGACTTGCGAGTTGACCACCCACCATTGTAAGACCTATCTCTACCCCAGCCGAAACTGCATCAACAAGTGCTTGGCTACTCGTAACATCGTATCCTTCACCTTGAATAGCACGATTTAGACCAACTTTGAGAGCCGCAGCTAAAACCATTGCTTCTGCAGCAACTGCAATATTACCCCCCAAAGTGGCTGCTAGTCCAGCAACAAATGGTCCTGCTGCTCCGGCAGTTAAGATAGTAGCAGCAATACCCACAATAGCAACAGCAATCGTTGTTGCCCACTGGGAAACCGTAGCCGCAGTTTCCCGATATTCAGCCGTCATACGTTGTGAATACGCTTCATCCCGTCGAAGAAGCCCTTGCTCTTCTTCGGTAAGTTCCCCATCTTCTAGTGCCTGATTATAAGTTGCTTGATATTCTCGCCAAGCATCATCAGCTTGTTCACCACTGGAAGACAAAGAATCCATGATGCTGGCGCTGATACCACTCCGTTCGCGTTCGAGCATTTCTTTGGCGCGAGCTAAACGTTCTTCCTCTGTTTGAGGTTCACCCCGAATTAAATCAAGCGCTTGCCAGTAGTCTCGCGTACTAAGTTCGTCCTGCAAGATAGCATCTACTTCACTGTTGATTTCACCATTGCTATACCACTGGGAACCATATTGTCTGCATAGTTGAAAAACTAAATCTTCATCAGTTCCAGCCATCGCCGTAGCCCAATCCAACCGCATTCTTGCTGTGAATTGACCTGTTTGCAGTGCTTCAAGAAATACTTGATACTGAGTGTCAGACATATCATCTTGAATTTGCGATCGCAGTTGAGCATCTGCCAAAATCTCGGATGCTACTCCTTCCCGCAAAATACGGTCAATGGCATTGTAAAGTAAGCTTTCGTCTGTGCCCCAACCCTCTACTGCCTGTCGAATTGCTGTCGCTGCCGAGCCAGCACCACCTACCAAAATCTGCATAACTCGTTCATAATCGCTTTCGGACAAATCATCCCGAAGTATATTTAATACTCCCTCTGGATTGCGTTCTCGGATAAATTGTCGCTCTGCCTCTGTCAGCGAATTTAGAGTCTGCCATATTGCCTCATCATCTGTACCCAAACCTGCGGAGGCAGCCTTAAGCCGACCTACTGCTGACTGACTTTGACCTTCACCTGCAAATAAGGCCGACTGACCTTCATCTTCGAGAACATCTTCACCTAGGGATGTACTTTGTTTTCGAAGGTAAGCTTCTTGGTACTCTGGATCAAATGACAATCGCTTTTGGTGTAGAATTTCTTGGGCTTCTACCAGGTCATCTCCCGAAAGCTCAGATTCGAGCAGTTGGTCTACATTACTTGGTAAATGAGGAAATTCTTGTTCTTTTAAACCAGAAAGAGCGGCTTTGAGAGCAGTTTCATCAGTGCCCCAGCCAGCCGCCGCCATTTGAATTCGATCTACATTAGTTAATGTGCCCCTTAAACTGCGTTCGCAGCGAATCCAATCTGCTTCAGAAAGATCCTCCCGTAGATCCTTCATTAGTTTGGGTTGGGACAAAATAAAATTACGTTCTTCTTGAGTTGCTCCTTCAATCGCATGCCAAATTTCTGCTTCGTCAGTTCCCCAACTCGCTACTGCCCGTCTCAAGCGCCCTGCTAAAGTCCTTTGATCACTTAGATACGCGTTTACAAGACTTAGGTCTTCACCACTCAAATCATCTCGTAAGTGTGCTAATAATCTTCGGTCATTTCGTAGTTCATTTAATTCTTCTTCGCTAGCACGCTCTAGGGCATTAAATATTTTTTCTTCGTCTGTACCCCATCCATCAACAGATTCTCTAATTTTATCTCGCAGCGTCAGTTCACCATGTCCCAAAATTTGTAACGCTCTGCGTAAATCATCCCCAGATAGTTCATCATGTAACGCTACTTCCAGATTAGGACGGTAGCGTGCATTGTAAGCTCTTTCAATTGCTTGAGTTAAATGACGACTTCCCGTCCAAAGAGCATCCAAGACTTTTCGTTCATCTGTGCCCCACCCGTCAAACGCTTCATGGAGTTCTTGAGCTTTTTGGTCTGGATCGAAACCTGGAGGAAATTGTGGACTAGTTTCATCTGTATCTTCACTACTTTCATCTTGACGTTGTAATAGCGGTTGAAGATTAACGCCAGCCGTCTGCTGGATCGTATGGGTCAACTCATGGGCTGTCAAACTATTCTTACCAGGAGACTTCCCCGCACCATAGAAAATATCCCTACCATGGGTAAAGGCTTGGGCTCCCAACTCTTTATTCATCTGTACGGCACTAGAGTCTGTATGCACCCGCACGCTACTAAAGTCAGCCCCAAATCTGGGTTCCATGAAAGCACGGGTAGAGTCTGGCAGAGGTTGACCGGTACCCTGTCGGGATTGGATTTTGGTTTCTAAATGAGGGGATACTTGTGGGGTTTGACCAGGATTTGCTTTGGTTTGTATTTCCTCTTCGTCGGATTGTAACTGTAGGGCTATGGGCTTAGTTTGTATTTCTTCTTCGTCGGATTGTAACTGTAGGGCTATGGGCTTAGTTTGTATTTCTTCTTCGTCGGATTGTAACTGTAGCGCTATCTGCTTAGTTTGAATGTCCTCTTCCTCAGTTTGATTTTGCACTGGTGGTGCTGACATCCGCATGACTTGGGCTGCAACACTGTCTGCTTCCTTTTCGTAGACATCATTTGGTTCCCCTACTTGCATTTTGGTCTGGATCAGACGATTGACGGCTTGGTTACCGATGATGCTTTGCAGTTTCAGGAGGGGGTGAACCGGACTATGGGTACCCAAGGGGGTTGGCTTGGCTTGAACGGTTTTTCCCTTTGGGGTTGTTTGGTTGTTTTTGGTTTGGCTTGCCCGTTGATAGCCCATGAGGTTCACCTTTCAGTTAGTTGTTCAGAAGTAATTTTTGAACTAATCTTTTAGCTCCCCCCTAGCCCCCTTATCAAGGAGGGAAAGCAAAAATCAGTGTTTTCTTACCTCCCCCTTATTAAGGGGGATTGAGGGGGATCTAGTCTTAACTATTGACTTTTGTGTTCCAAAGTTTGTACCTTCTCCATTAGCAAGGAAATCGTGTTATTTTGCTCCTTCACCACTTTAGTTAAAACCGCCACAATATCCATCGGACTGAGGGTTTTGCGATCGCTACTTGCTACTAAATCCGGCACATCTTCGGCAATAAATCCAATGTGGGTTTCTTTTTGGTGATCTTCTTTGTAGCGGAATTGGACGGGATTGAGTCCTTCCAGGGTTTCTATGGCATCTTCTATTGCCAGGGTATTAATATTTTCTTTGAGCTGTCGTGAGGATCTTTGTTGGAGATTGTTAGCTCTTATAAACTCCTTAGCAGTTATATTACCTGTTACATGCACTCTACCATTGAAGTAGCCAGCATAATTGTTGCCAGCACCTATGGCACTACCGTAAACACCAAAGGAGGTACTTCCTTCACTACCTGTTACTTCACTGTAAACTCCGTAGACAGTAAATGCCCCACTATTGATAGCAGTGAAATAGCCACCATATCCAGATTTTAACAAAAGTGGCTTTGAAGGTATGTCTCCTTCAATGGTATCAATGGTATCAATAGGTTGAACAGTACCCCCTTTAATGGTATCAACTGCCTCTACAGAGATCTCAGTTCGCTCTTCGAGAAAATCCCCAGATTTCACAGACTCAGGACTGTTTTCCGGAGTAATGCCTCCTAAAATTGAAATATTCTCTTTAAGAATATCATCTGTGGTATCTTTAGGCTCATCTTTAACTATAATTTCGTCGTCTGGATGTTTTTCATCTTTTACAACGATAGACGTTAGAAAACCCTGGAAATGACCCCTAACACCGTAGCAGCGCGGAATATTATTTACTTTTTCTGTTATGGCGAAGCTGGCACCGGATACTCCTCTTTCTTGGGAGTCATTAGTTCTAGGGAGAAGGTAATTACCAACCAAAACACCGCCATTGTAGCGAATATGGTTACCGGATAAGGTCTGCCACTTTCCGTCGCCACTAATACCAGTTAAACCAGAACCATCCCCTTCAAACTTAGTAGCTTTTACAGTTCCAGATACCTCTAATTTGCTATTCCTAATGGTGATATTACCATTGCGATAGAAAATTATGCCTTTGTTCCAATCCCACTCCCCGTCAGGTTTATCACAAGTGAAGTGGAGTAAATCTCCATTTTTAAAAGTTCTTGAATGAAAAATAAACTTCTGGTTATTGGCATCTTTGCCAAGAACTAAGTCACCGACAATATGCTGTGTGCTCTTAGGGGTTTTGGTACCAATGCCGACATTGCCAGCATTATAGTAAATACTGTTACTATCACCATCAGACCACTTGGTTTCACCACCAGCGCTAATCCCAGTTAAACCAGAACCATCTCCTTCAAACTTAGTGGCTTTAACAGCTCCATCCACCTCTAATTTTTCAATAGGATTATTTGTCCCAATGCCGACATTGCCAGCATTATAGTAAATCTTGTTACTACCACCATCAGACCACTTTCCAGCACTAATACCAGTTAAAGCCGAACCATCCCCTTCAAAGTTAGTGGCCTTGACAGTTCCAGCCACCTCTAATTTTTCACTAGGATTGGTTGTCCCAATACCGACATTACCATCCACTGTCAGAGCACCAGTGGTATGTAAAGCATCATCCACCCTCAGTGCCCCAGATGAATGCCCTGAGCGAATTACCCCTGTAACTTTGACTTCATCATTATCCGCATCCCCCAAGGACACATTCCCTTTTACTTCCAGCAAACCATTCACTGTCAGGGAACCATCGATGATTGAGTCTCCTGTCAGGTTTAAGTTGGTGGCCTTAACAGTTCCAGCCACCTCTAATTTTTCACTAGGATTATTTGTGCCAATACCGACATTGCCGTTTGGCTGTAACCTCATTATTTCTTGACCATCTGCAGCACCACCGCTCGCCGCAAAAATGAATCTGAATGCATCATTGGTATTATCTCCCCATGCCAGTACAGAATCTTTGCGATCTGCCCCTTGATCTTTCAATCCTAGAAATAGATGGTCAGTATCCCAAGCAACTTGTAGTCCTCTTGTCATCCAGGGGCGGGGGGCACTAATACCTCCTACTCCAACTTGCAAAAGGGATTGTGGATTAGTTGTCCCAATACCCACATTGCCATTGGGGTCAATCGTCATACGGTGTTGATAGTTAGTAGCAAAGGTTAATGGGTGGTTCGATTCCGTTCCAATTACGCCTCTGGCTCCATTCCAATCATCATGACTAAAAACACTGGTTACTACCCCACCACCAGACCTGACATTTAACCGAGCATGCTGTGAACCTAAAATGTCTAAAACTTTGTGCCAACCCTGAGGATTATGAATAGAGGTTGTGCCAATGCCTACATTGCCATCCACTGTCAGGGAACCAAAAGCCGAATCATCCCCCTCAAACCTAGTGGCTTTGACAGTTCCAGCCACCTCTAATTTTTGACTAGGATTGGTTGTCCCAATGCCTACATTGCCGTTTCCTTTAATAACAAGGGCAGTTTCTTCAACTCCATCGTTACCCGTATTAACAAAAGCAATTCCTCCATCAGGGTTAGGGTTATTCCCATCGGTTTTTTCAATCACTAAAGCATCTTGACTAGTCCCAAAGAAATTGTTGTCGTACCTGAGTCGAAAACCATCTCCAGTAGGTGTACCGGATTCATTAGTACTATGAAAAATCTGAGTTCCTGTAGTCGCTAATTTTAAAGCACCAGATACTTCTAAAGTGCTAGCCAGCACACCACCCACAGTTAAGTTATTTTCTATGGTAAGGGAACCTGTTACCCGATCGGTCACACTTAATTGAGCAGTAGCGATCGCATTACCAACACTGAGATTCCCATCCACTGTCAGAGGACCAGTGGTATGTAACGCATCATCCACCCTCAGCGCCCCAGATGAATGCCCTGAGCGAATTACCCCTGCAATTGTCACTTCATCATTATCCGCATCCCCCAAGGAGACATTCCCTTTTACTTCCAGCAAACCATTCACTGTCAGGGAACCATCGATGGTTGAATTTCCTGCCCCCTGAAATTTAGTGGCTTTGACAGTTCCAGCCACCTCTAATTTTTCACTAGGATTATTTGTGCCAATGCCGACATTGCCGTTTGGCTGTAACCTCATTATTTCTTGACCATCTGCAGCACCACCGCTCGCCGCAAAAATGAATCTGAATACATCATTGGTATTATCTCCCCATGCCAGTACAGAATCTTTGCGATCTGCCCCTTCATCTTTCAATCCTAGAAATACATTGTCACTATCCCAAGCAACTTGTAGTCCTGTTGTCATCCAGGGGCGATTACCACCTCCTAATCCATCTCCAACTTGCAAAAGGGATTGTGGATTAGTTGTCCCAATACCCACATTGCCATTGGGGTCAATCGTCATACGGTGTTGATAGTTAGTAGCAAAGGTCAATGGGTGGTTCGATTCCGTTCCAATTACGCCTCTGGCTCCATTCCAACTATCATGACTAAAAACACTGGTTACTACCCCACCACCAGACCTGACATTTAACCGAGCATGCTGTGAACCTAAGATGTCTAAAACTTTGTTCCAATCCTGAGGATTATGAATAGAGGTTGTGCCAATGC
Source organism: Moorena sp. SIO3E8 (assembly GCF_010692445.1). Classification (NCBI taxonomy): domain Bacteria; kingdom Bacillati; phylum Cyanobacteriota; class Cyanophyceae; order Coleofasciculales; family Coleofasciculaceae; genus Moorena; species Moorena sp. SIO3E8. The sequence continues at coordinate 13,416 of NZ_JAAHHM010000064.1, forward strand.
CTACATTGCCATCCACTGTCAGAGCACCAGTGGTATGTAACGCATCATCCACCCTCAGCGCCCCAGATGAATGCTCTGAGCGAATTACCCCTGCAATTATCACTTGATCATTATCACCATTCCCCAAGGACACATTCCCAGGCATATGCTCGGTATCACGGGCAATCACATCCCCCTGTACTTCCAGGTTTCCAGCAACGGTTAGGGAACCATCGATGGTTGAGTCTCCTGTCAGGTTTAAGTTGGTGGCCTTAACAGTTCCAGCCACCTCTATTTTTTCACTAGGATTATTTGTCCCAATACCTACATTGCCATTTCCTTTAATAACAAGGGCAGTTTCTACAACTCCATCGTCACCCGTATTAACAAAAGCAATCCCTCCATCAGGATTAGGGTGATTAAGATCTCTTTGTTCAATCACTAAAGCATCTTGATTAGCCCCAAAGAAATTGTAGTCGTATCTGACTCGAAAAGCATCTGCAGTAGATAACTTAGCACCAGCAAGCTTGCGTACATAATTATCCACTGCACTAATCTTACCGTCGTTGTCTAGGGTCACCCGTGCCAACAGAATCACATTATCCTCGGGAGGAGGACTATCAGCATTTTTTAAATCTACATTACCGTCTTGGAGATTGTCTTGACTTGTGTTACTCCCGTAAATGACAAACTTGGGACGTTCAGTGGTGCGAGTGTATTTGATTTCGCTACCTACTCGGTAACCCTTGTCCTTAATTTCCCGATACATGACGGTAATTTCAATAGTTGCCTTGAGTGGTAATCCATCTAAGTTAATCGTGTTAATCGTGTCCGGTACTGTACAATTGGGTAAAACAATAATTTCTTGACCATCTTTATCAATGGCCATACCCTTACTAACCGCAATTTTTTTATCCCCGGCTCTGGTTACTTCTAATCCTTCCACCACACCCCATTCATGGAGTAAACGATTGTGACGCAGGCGCATGTCACGATGGTAGGCTTGCTCATCCTTAAAATCTTCTTCTACTAGAAACTGGGAAGTAAAGTAATTGGGACGTTGAATATTTTTCATTATGGTTATTATAGTACTTTGAAATTGGGTCTGGGAAAAATTATTGGTTTTAGGGAGCAGGGAATAGGGAGCAGGGAGCAGGGAATAGGGAATAGGGAATAGGGAACAGGGAATAGGGAGCAGGGAGCAGGGAGCAGGGGAAAGAGGCAGTATTCATAAATTTTTGTTAGTTAAATAGCCTCATTTTCCTTATAAATTAAGCTTTCTGAGTGTTTTAACTGGAAATGAGCGGATAGCAGGTACTGAAGAAGGCTAAAAAGCGCTAGATTGAGTTTTATGTTCCAAAGTTTGTACCTTCTCTATTAGCAAGGAAATCGTGTTGTTTTGCTCCTTCACCACTTTAGTTAAAACCGCCACGATATCCATCGGACTGAGGGTTTTCCGATCATGACTGGCCACTAAATCCGGCACATCTTCCGCAATAAATCCAATGTGGGTTTCTTTTTGGTGATCTTTTTTGTAGCTGAATTGGACCGGATTGAGTCCTTCCAGGGTTTCTATGGCGTCTTCTATGGCCAGGGTATTAATATTCTCTTTCAACTCTCGTGAGGATACTTGCCCAATAGTGCGATATGTTAAATGACCTGTTACATTTGCATTACCCTCGAAGTAGCCAGCATAACTAGTCTTGCCACCGCCTGCACGACCGTAGACACCGTATACAGTTGCACTGCTATTATTCTCAGCACTGGCAATGCCGTAGACACCAAATCGGGTACCACTGGTACCACCCCTTGCTTGTGCATATAAACCATATTTAGTGCCATCGTGATTGTCTTCTACACCGCAACGAACTCCGTAGGCTGTAGTATTCCCTGTATTAAGAGCACTGAAAAAACCACCAAATGGAGTTTTTCCACCCTCTGCACGACCGTAGACACCAAATTGATTACCAGTGGTACCACCCCTTACTTTTCCATACAAACCATACTTAGTGCCATTTTTACTGCCATCTACTTCGCTGTAAACTCCGTAGGCGGTACTATTGTCCGTATTAGTAGCAGTGAAATGGCCACCAAATTGAGTTTGTCCCCCAGAGGCAATACCCCTGACACCAAATCGGGCACCACTGCTACCACCCGTTGCTTGTGCATGCAAACCAAATTTAGTGCCATTGCCATTGCCACCTGCCCTGCTGTGAACTCCGAAGGCGGTAGTATTGCCCGTATTAGTAGCAGTGAAATGGCCACCAAATTGAGTTTGTCCACCCTGTGCATGACCGTAGACACCAAATCGGGCACCACTGCTACCACCCGTTGCTTGTGCATGCAAACCAAATTTAGTGCCATTGCGATTGCCTCCTACAAGGCTTTGAACTCCATAGGCCGTTCTATTGCCCGTATTAGTAGCAATGGCCTTGACGCTTCCAGCCACTTCTAATTTTTGAGTAGGATTATTTGTGCCAATGCCGACATTGCCAGCATTATAGTAAATCCTGTTACTACCACCATCAGACCACTTTGTGCCACCAGCACTAATACCAGTTAAACCAGAACCATCCCCTTCAAACCTAGTGGCTTTAACAGTTCCAGCTACCTCTAATTTCTGCCTAGGATTATTGGTGCCAATACCAACTTTTTTAGAACCAAGACCAACTGATAAAACGGGTTCTCCGCTTCCTTGAAAAACTATTAGATCTCCGTGCTCTCGGTATTCAACTCCCCAGTTTCGATGAGATGGGGAATGAGCAATGATTGGTCGAGATGCATTGTTTCTAGCACTTTGATGGATGTACATCATCGGGGCTGTCCCGTTGGCAAATCCGATTGAGCCGTTAACCGTGAGTTCAGCATAGGTGCTATTTGTCCCAATACCTACATTGCCATGGTTATAGTAAATACTGTTATTACTACCATCAGACCACTTGGTTTCACTGCCAGCCCTAATGCCAGTTAAACCAGAACCATCCCCTACAAACCTAGTGGCTTTAACAGTTCCAGCTACCTCTAATTTTTCCGTAGGATTTGTAATGCCAATACCAACTTTTTTATAACCAAGACCAACTGATAAAACGGGTTCTCCGCTTCCTTGAAAAACCATTATATCTCCGTGCTCTCGGTATTCAACTCCCCAGTTTCGATAACGTGGGGAATGAGCAATGATTGGTCGAGATGCATTGTTTGTACCACTTTGATGGATGTACATCATGGGGGCTGTCCCGTTGGCAAATCCGATTGAGCCGTTAACCGTGAGTTCAGCATAGGTGCTATTTGTACCAATACCTACATTGCCATTGTTATAGTAAATACTGTTATTACTACCATCAGACCACTTGGTTTCAGCGCCAGCCCTAATACCAGTTAAACCAGAACCATCCCCTTCAAACCTAGTGGCTTTAACAGTTCCAGCTACCTCTAATTTCTGCCTAGGATTATTGGTGCCAATACCAACTTTTTTTGAACCAAGACCAACTGATAAAACGGGTTCTCCGCTTCCTTGAAAAACCATTAGATCTCCGTGATCTCGGTATTCAACTCCCCAGTTTCGATGAGATGGGGAATGAGCAATGATTGGTCGAGGTGCATTGTTTGTACCACTTTGATGGATGTACATCATGGGGGCTGTCCCCTTGGCAAATCCGATTGAGCCGTTAACCGTGAGTTCAGCATAGGTGCGATTTGTACAAATACCTACATTGCCATGGTTATAGTAAATACTGTTATTACTACCATCAGACCACTTTGTGCCACCAGCGCTAATACCAGTTAAACCAGAACCATCCCCTTCAAACCTAGTGGCTTTAACAGTTCCATCTACCTCTAATTTTTCCGTAGGATTTGTAATGCCAATACCAACTTTTTTATAACGAAGACCAACTGATAAAACTGGTTGTCCGCTTCCTTGAAAAACCATTATATCTTCCTGATCTCGGTATTCAACTCCCCAGTTTCGATAACGTGGGGAATGAGCAATGATTGGTCGAGGTGCATTGCTTGTACCACTTTGATGGATGTACATCATGGGGGCTGTCCCGTTGGCAAATCCGATTGAGCCGTTAAGCGTGAGTTCAGCATAGGTGCTATTTGTACCAATACCTACATTGCCATTGTTATAGTAAATACCGTTACTACCACCATCAGACCACTTTCCAGCACCAATACCAGTTAAACCAGAACCATCCCCTTCAAACCTAGTGGCTTTAACAGTTCCAGCTACCTCTAATTTTTCCGTAGGATTATTTTTGCCAATACCAACATTACCATCCACTGTCAGAGCACCAGTGGTATGTAACCCATCATCCACCGTCAGCGCTCCAGATGAATGCCCTGAGCGAATTACCCCTGTAACTTTCACTTCATGATTATCCGCATCCCCCAAGGACACATCCCCAACAATATGCTCGGTATCACGGGCAATCACATCCCCTTTTACTTCCAGGTTTCCATTCACTGTCAGGTCACCATCAATGGTTGAATTTCCGGTCAGATTTAAGTTTTCGGCGGAAATGGTACCATCTAGCTCTAAGTTATCGAGGTTAGATAACTTAGCACCAGCAAGCTTGCGTACAGAATTATCCACTGCACTAACCTCACCGTTGTTGTCTAGGGTCACCCGTGCCAACAGAATCACATTATCATCGGTAGGGGCAAAACCAGTTTTTACATCTACATTACCGTCTTGGAGATTGTCTTTACTTGTTTTACTCCCGTAAATGACAAACTTGGGACGTTCAGAGGTGCGAGTGTATTTTTTATCATTACCTACCGCTACTTCGTCACCATCATCCTTAATTTCATCATAGATGACGGTAATTTCAATAGTTGTATTGGGTTCTAATACATCTACATCTAAGTTAATCGTGTTAATCGTGTCCGGTACTGTACAATCGGGTAAAAGAATAATTTCTCGACCATATTTATCAATGGCCATGCCCTCACTAACCGCAATTTTTTTCGGCTCGGCTCTGGTTACTTTTAATCCTTCCACCACACCCCATTCATGGAGTAAGCTATTGTGACGCAGGCGCATGTCACGATGGTAGGTTTGCTCATCGTTAAAGTCTTTTTCTAATAGAAACTGGGAAGTAAAGTAATTGGGACGTTGAATATATTTCATAATCATTAAGTAGTCGGAAAAAAGTAAAATTAACTGTTGAAATAGGGAGCAGGGAGCAGGGAGCAGGGAGCAGGGAGCAGAGGGACTTTTGGCAACTTTACACAAGTTACTACAGTCGTCCAGGTATAGCAGTCGCCAGGGCAGTTAGGACATGACAAAAGTCTCAAACCTAAGTAAGCGCAAGAGTTTGACTTCTGACTTCTGACTTCTGACTTCTGACTTCTGACTTCTGCTATACTTACTCTCCTAAGATAGATTCGTCATTTTCGGTAATATTGCCCAAAATAGTATTAATTCCAATCTGGGAACCCGTAACTTCTTCAGAATCAGAATCAGAATCAAAAGTACCACCAATCTGCGTGGTGTAAATAATTTCTAGTCTGTACTTGCTATGGGCTGGTTTTTCCTGTTCGATGATAGCATTAGCGATTTCTATTTGTCGTTTGAGTTGCTCTGGGTTTAATCCTTGAGCTGGAGTAATTCTTACTATAAAAAAGTGGGGTATACCACCACCAAGGTAAGTGCCTCTACCAAGCAGCGATCGCGAGGGAAGTCCTTCGGGGTAAATTGGAATTTCTTCGGGGTCAATTGGGTTTTCGGGCTCCAGGAGTTGGGTGTCACCAATTTGAAATTCGGCATTGGAAGCGTCGATAATGGTGACTTTTTCCTCGTCCTCTAGAAATAATTCTAGCAGTTCTTGTAAATTGTCTTTAGTCCCTCGGAAACGATACAGTCTGACAGTATTGGCCAGAAATTTCCGTTGTTTTTGGACATCTAAATCTGCTCTGAGACTCAACGCCACCCAGCTAGATAACCAGGGTAGGAAGTCTGGGGGTGTTTTTTGGGGATGGAAGTAATTAGAAATACGGGCAATATTTTCTTCTAAACCCTGCTCACAAAAGTTGATCCCATGTGCACGACCCAAAAGAATATTTTCAAAGGGTAGTAAAAATTGACCAACGAAAGGATCGCTTTGATAAATCTCTGGCAGATAGTCTAACAGTTTACTGGGGTAACGGGCTGAGTTTTTCATTGGTTTTTAACCGTTGAAATCAAGGGTTTCTAAGGGGGATATGATGTCTATATCGCTGGCGGTAAGATCTAAATACACTAGTTCTTCTGGTTTGACCTCGATGGCACTTAGCTGTCCGTTGGTTTTAACTAGGCGTTGTTGATTGTTTATGGCATCAGGACGAGGAAAAAATACTTCGTCTTGCTCTTTATCTTCCTGATTGGTTTTTTCTACATAATCCACACCTTCTAGTTCATCAAGTAGTTGATAAACTTCCGAAACATAAACATTTCGACCAAATGGCCAACCTTGAGGATTGTCAGGATTTGGTAGGGGATCGAAAAAGTTTTCCAGTGCGTTATTTATGTTGGTCCTAGTGGTTGCTACGTCTGCTTCTCGGTTGAGGTGTATGGTTAATCTGATGCTAATGGTGATGTAGCGTGGCATAACTACATGGATTGCCGTGCCAATCAATCGCCGTTCTTCTAAGTGGTTTTTTACCTCGTTAATCAGCCTTGAGCTTGGTTGAGGGGGGCTATTTTCACGATTATTGCTGTCGGGGATAATCACAATACTCACATGACCTGGTTGATCCACAGGTTCGACTAAGGTATTTTCGACTAAGGCATTTTCCGAATCAAGGTTACGTCGAGGTATACAGTGTGCCCTGGCAACGGTATCATCTGCATCATTTGGTTTCATTTCTCGGGCTAATTCCACAAAGTCGGCACAGGTGATGGCTCGGTAGCGATCGCGTACTTGGGTAATTGCCTCTTTAATCTCTGTCTGTAAATCCTTGGTTTGCTGCCAATCTGGTCCATTCAGCAGTTGTAAAAACATCCGCATATTGGCCTCTGTCACCCGATTTTGCCGATAGAGCAGCATTTCGGTAAGGTAGGCAAACAGCTCAATGACGGTAATACCAGGATCAGAAGGATTGTGATTAGTCCATTTCGGGGCATAGCTGGGAATCATACCCAGGGCTTCTTGCACCAAGTCGTCATAGGTGCGGTCATCAAGATTAGGCAATTCTATTGGCATGAGCTACCCTCCTCAGGATTCCACAAAGGTTAAATTGATGGTGTGATTGCCGGAATAGACTAAAAAGCGATTAGTCTGTTTAACATCTTCTAGCACTAGTTTTTCCGGGTCATCCACCTCTTCCCCCACCTCCAAGCTAGAAACATGGTCTACTCCCGGCACTCTCTCTAGTAGTCGGTATAAGTCCGATTTATAGGGTTGACGACCAAAATTCCAACCCATTCCGTCAAAACCCCCCGTGAGGGGATGCAGAAAACTAGCTAAGGTTTGTTCCACGGTTTGTGCTACCTCACGAGATCCTTCTAGGGAAGTAACCGCAATTTCAGTGGTAATATTGACACGGACATAGAGAGCGCCCACTACAGAGATTGCCACTGTGGGTTCGGTGTAGGCTTGTAGGTAGTTTTGGACGCGCTTGATTAGCTCCAAACTGGGTAGGGGTTTAGCTTCAGTGGAGCGGGGTACAATAATTATACTCACTGTTCCCGATGAATCCGGCTTGGTCTCCAGTCCAGCCAGGGGATTGGTTTTCAAATTGGCTAAGGGTACACACTTGGCTCTGCTTACCTCTGGTGAAGCCAGCTTGGCTAAATCTTCGTAGTCTTCCCTAGTCACAGCACGCTGACGATGGCGAATTTCCTTAGGTGCCCGCTCGATTAGGGAGTCAAGGCTTTCCGCTTGGGCCCCCCCTGCTGCTGCTTGATGGTTAATCACTTTGTCCACATAGGGGACTGTGGTTTTGAGTTGGACAATCGCCCCAGCCGGTTTGTTTCCAGCAGTTCCACCACCAGTTTGATAGCGACTCATGCGGATATTGCCTTGACCAGGAGGAGGAATCAGTCCATTGCGTCCATCCCCAAAGGTGATTTTTCCGGTAAGATTATCAAAGACATAATGGCGATCCCGTGGTTCTGATTGATAGAAATCCGGGACTTGATGCCAACGGACCCAAATCTCTTGCGGTCTTCCGGTGTCATTAGTAGTAACAGTAATAGCCTTTTCCCCTTCTTCAAGGAGAATTTTGTCCTTTTCTAGGGCAGAAGGTATTTCCGGTTCCCGCACTTCCAGCTCTTGACCTGCTAATATTGGCTGACTAGTTGTCTGAAATGTTTGATTTTCAGTCCCGTCACTGGAGCCAACAATTTCCTTTTGGATCGTAGCTGTTTGTGCTGCCATGGTAGTGTTAAGCAGTACTTGTTTCAGCCTAGGTTCAACCTCGTAGTCACCCTTTAACCATTTAACCCGCAGCCAATAACGGGGAGGTAAATTAAAGTCTTCCTTTGGTGAAAAATCCCCTGGTGGCAGAAATTCAATTAAACCGGAACGGGTAAAGTTTTCCGTTTCATCTCTTATGGTTAGTTGTTGCCATGCTTGGCCATCCCAATATTCCCATAATAGTTGAACTTGTTCAGTTTGATCCAATTGGAGCACATCCGTTGAATTAGGTAATAACGGGACATTATCGTCTCCATATTTTACCTCAGTTACACAGGGAAACAGGCTGATCTTACGATTGGTAAATTCTGTTCTAGCTAATGGTAAACTAAAGCCCAGATAGAAAGCTTTTTCATCAAGTTCGGTTCTTTGAAAAGGAATTATTTTATTTTTGCTGTCAATACGTTTAACTAGGTTACTTGAGTAAACTGAATCATTGTAGGTCAAAAGAGCTTCTGGTTCTTCTGATATTCTTAATTTATAGCTAACTCCAATTGAGCTAATTGATGGCGGAGCAAAAGTTGCCTCAATGAATCGATATTCTGGTGCTGGTGGCTCTGGTGTTGGGACAATGCGCTCGTAGCGAGCTTCTCTACCATAATTACCGGAACTAATTCGCACCCGAATCCAAAAATCTTCTACTCCGTTAACCATTGTGGGAACAGGCGGTTCAGGAAAAGTGAAACGCACATAACAGTCAAGCTGAAAAGAGAACGCTTGGGCAATGGTTTCTGGTTCTGTAGTTGTTGTTATCCGAATCCAATATAGATTGGCGTCATTGATATTTGTCTGTTGCCAATCCGTGGGAGTCGTAAATTCAACACAACCATCAGCAGTCCACTTTGAGGTATTATCCTCAAGGTTGTGTTCTTCTTCTGTAAGTTGAGTCCATTGAGTTCCGTTAAAATACTCAAATTTTAAGGTATAGCCTTGCCCTTTAGTAGCCAGATGAAAATGAATATATTTAAAATGCCCAGTTGAGCCTAAATAAAGAATATCACCAGTATTCTTGTTCAGTTCAAATCCTGTTCCATCCGAGGATCTTGCTTCTTCTGTCAGATCGATGTACTGTTCCTCGCTCAATAATAAAACCTGATCGAAGTATCTTGTGATAGTGAAAGCCTTGGTGGTGTCCTCAAAGGTTTGGTTAGAATTAGCTGGCAATCCCCGTTCAAGGGTGGAAGTTCCAATTGCCATCCACTTTTTGCCGTTCCAAAATTCCCATTTCAGTTTTGGATCACCATCAGTCAATGTTGGTGGAATTCCGGAAGCTGGACTCGTAAAACGAATATTAAGAGTAACCTCAGCCTTATCCTGAGAAAAAGCCTGGCTATTTGCCAAATATAATGTAGTTCCAAACTTAGGGTTTTCGCCAAAAGGAAAAAAATCTTTAGTCAAATCTAATGGTGATTGATTGGTAAACCCTGTTTCAATTAATAGGTTGCTAGAACTAATAGTCGCTTCAATTTTTATCTCATCAATTTCTGGTAGCTCATTAGCAGATACCATACCAGTTAGAGATTCCTCAGCAAGGGTAATGGGAGTAACTAACCGGCAGCGAAGCCAACGACTAGTTACTGAATTAACAGTAGTTAACGGTAAAGCCGTAATATTACTAAATTGAATGTCGCGATCGCCACGGCTCCTCAAGCCTTGAGTTTCATCATTGCTCGGTGTAATATCTTGCCAATTAGCTCCATCTTCCGTTTCCTGCCAAATTTGCCATTTTATCTTTCCCCCTTCACCAAGAGCTTTTGATAAATTAATCGTTACTTTAAAGGTATCAATTTCAGCAAACCCTAAAAGTTTGCTATGCCCAATGTATAAACTATGTTCAATCTCTTGGTTGCCCCGAAAAATATCAACGCCTGGTGATGCTGGTGTAGTAATAATTGAACTATGATTACTATACAAATCCTGTTCTGGATCCCGCACAAAAACAGAGTCTAATTTTGCGGCTGTTACTACCAATTCCCGTTCAGTTTCAAAAATAACAGGGTCTTGTTCTCCTTCCGCTGGAGGTGCAGCAACTTGTGTGCCTTTTGGCACTACTGCATCAACGATAGTTCCGGCAGCTAAGGAAAATGTTAAGGGTACTCGTGCTGGTTGGGGTGGTAAGCGAGACGCTCCTAATAAATCTAAAAAGGCTAAGAAGTTTTTATCGGGAACTTGATTGAGTCGCTCGATAATTATCTCGGCAAAACGGGCAAAGATATTAACTATAGCAGCACTCCTTCCTTGAACAGGTTGAGTTTTTCCTGTATAGTGTGTGATAAGTTCCTGAAGAGGTTTAGTTTCTCCTGTATCTGTATGTTTTCTAAATTCCTGAAGTAGTAATGCGAGTCGATATAACCTGCTCTGTATAAGGAGCGAGAAGGCAAAAATCACTACTTTACAGGAATTTTGTCCATAGAGAACTTGATCGGCAATATCCTTTGCTGTCCGTTGATCAATTTTGGGGGCTAGTTTAACCATCAACCTGCACTCCCTTCTAGATAAAATGGATACACTAGGTTAAAAACATTATTAGTTGCTCGCACTTGATAGTCGATATTGACCAGCATTTGTTCTGGAATAGGGGATTGAACGCGCACATCTATAACATCAATGCGGGGTTCAAAGAACAGTAAGGCTTCCTGTATAGCTTGGGATACTTTACCAGCAGTGGCAGGTGAATTTGGTTCAAAAACTAAGTCATAAATGCTGCAACCAAAGTCGGGACGCATGGCTCGCTCACCTTTGGCAGTACCAAGGATAATTACGATTGACTGGCGTACACTCTCTTCATATTCCGCAAGTTGGAAATCTCCCTTAGTATCTAAACTGATGGGAAATCCTACTCCAACACCTAAAAATGGTTTAGACATATAGCGTTTTTCAATAGGTTTTAGGGAACAGGGAACAGGGAACAGGGAACAGGGAACAGGGAATCATATCCCCCCCTTATTAAGCAGGGCTGTTTCAAAGTCGGACTCAAATGTAATTGGTGGGGAGGTGGGGAGATAGGGAGATAGGGAGATAGGGGGAATTTTTATTAATAAAAAAGTATTTTTAAGCTGAAAAAAACCCTCTCCCCAGCACCCCACGTCCCTTTCACCCGATTGACTGCACAATTTATTCCTGAGAATGAAACAGCCCTGCCCCTTATTAAGGGGGGTTAGGGGGGATCTCATCTCCCTTATTAAGGGGGGTTAGGGGGGATCTCATCTCCCTTATTAAGGGGGGTTAGGGGGGATCTCATCTCCCTTATTAAGGGGGGTTAGGGGGGATCCCATCTTCTCCTTTTCAGCCAATAAAAACTGTACCCACTGCTACGACTTGCCCCACTGGTAAATCTGCCGGATCATTACAAGTCTCAGCAATATCTCCATTTCTGGCTGCTTGTTTACCGTTAATTTTTACCGTTGGGCTACCAATTTTAATGGTTCCTTTATTAGCAGGAGGACTTTGAAAGGAAGTGCCAGGAGGTGTGGGAATATGAGGTGGGGTATTATCCGCAGTACTATCTACAGTTGCTGCTGGCATTCCCATAATATTGACATCACTGCTGAGGTTGCCATTGATAATGCCCGTAAAAGGATGAGGTAGGGGAGTTGGTGTCGGAGGTGCTCCCGGCACGATCACAATATGAGTATCAATAGCGGTAATTTGGTCTCCTTGTTTGGCTGCTGGTTGTCCCATAATTAAATTATACCTCTTAAAAAAATACTTTTATAATAGTGCTTTTTTTAGTTCTCTCTTCTGACTTTCCTACTCCCTGCTCCCTACTCCCTACTCCCTACTCCCTAGAAATAAAGTCTCTCAAGGAATTGAGAAATACTCTACTAGTTTAGATTAATAGTTTGACCTTTAAGATTCATGGTGCTGCTGGCTTTAATATCCATTGCTGCACCGGATTCAACTTTGGTATCTGCTGAAGATTTGATTTCAATATTTTGTGCCTCTAGTTTAATATTACCTTGAGATGCTGATAAAGTAATGTCTCCTTCAGTGGTAATAGCAATGGTGTTGTTAGCTGTATCAAAAATAATACTATTTTTCTCGGTTTTATCCACAATTTCAATAGTTTCTGCCCCCTCTTCATCATTAAGACGGATTACATGACCGCTACGGGATTTGATTACCCGGATATTATTAGCACCATCTTCATTAGTTGCTGGTGGTAATTCTTTACCATTCCACAAAGACCCGATAATATAGGGCAAGCGTACATCACCATGTTCAAAAGCTACTAATACTTCGTCATCTACTTCTGGCAAAAAATAAATCCCTCTTTCATTTCCTGCCATTAGTGTAGCTATTCGCGCCCAGTCACTTTCGTCTTCATCACTTAGCCAGGGGTATTTCACTTTAACCCGACCTAGTCCTTCTGGGTCTTCATTGTTGGTAACTACAGCAACTACGACACCATAAATACGAGATGCGATCGCTCGGTGGGATTGACTATCCAAAAGTAGTTCAGACAATTTCATTGAGCATTCCTCCGCACTGTAAATTTAGTATGATATTGGCTATTACAATAGCGATGCAGGACACTGGTAAGATAGTATTGACCGCTAAAGCGCTTGCCTACACCATCAATTTGAACTACTATTCCTGCTCGTAAATCTGTACGCCCTCGACAAATTCCTTCTCCACTAATTAACTCTAGATTGAGTTGCTGAAAACGGGCTTGAGCCAGCTGATCTGCTTCCGCTTGGGTAATCATTGGGTGATTGCTCAGGGTTTTTACTGCTGTACCAAAAGCATCTTCGCTTAAAGCTGCACCACTAGTTTCTCCCCCCATCTTGCTACCTTCATCACCAGTGGTGGCGCGTCCGATAATTGATTGCTTTTCTTTAGGATTCCAACCCTGTACTTTGACTTCATTCACTTGACTTGCAGAGGACATACAGGGATAAAATTCCAGTAGGTCATCAGTAAACATTAGGGTGAGAATGTCACTATCTTGATTAGCCGTAGGTCGAAATACTAAATTTCGATCTTCCACCATCACCTCATAATTAATTTTTCCTGCCCGTTCTTGCAAAAACTCCATATGAGTTTGATTGGCTTGGAAAATATAGTCATGCACTACCCCACTATCTTCTACTTGGGCAGAAAGTCCAACCTGCTGGGCAATTTGCGCTGCGATGTCACTATCTTTTAGTTGCACAAAAGTCTGGGTATGACGACCACGATGTAAGCGATGGCTGCGATCATAACCCCTAATCATTACTTTGGGTAATCGCTGAATCGTAAACTCTGGTTCTATAGCGGTAATTTCCCCAACCATGAGGGTAGTTAGGTTTCCCCGGTAACCCAATTTCACTTCTAGCGTACTCCCAATAGTGAACAAAGAGTTATCCAGCCACAATACTTCCCCTTTCTGCACATCCAAACTGCCCAATTCTAAGGTAAACATATTGGGCAAATTAATCTCTTCGTCTACTGTTAACCCAGTAATATGGAACTGTGCTGATTCTGGTAAACTCGAACCATTAACCAGAATTTCATAGTCGGTAAATATTGAGGCTTGGGGTTGGGTGAATGGCATTTTTAAAAGTTAAAAGGGAGTAGGGAGTAGGGAGTAGGGAGTAGGGAGTAGGGAACAGGGAACAGGCAAGAGGCAAGAGGCAAGAGGCAATAGTAGTGCGTAGGGTGCGTTAGGGGCGGACTTGCCCTTATTTTTCGCCTCGTAGCCAGCCTTGGGATAGTCCGCCCCGTAACGCACCACCCTTGGGCTTGCTACAGCAATCAATCATAACTATCAAAGCAATTTGGGAATAGTTAAGGTTTTACCAATGTCAAGCTGACGGGGATTATCCAATTGATTTTCTTCGGCAATGAGTCGCCACAGCTTAGGATTACCATAGACATCCGCCGAAATGTTGCTGAGGGTTTCACCGCTTTTGACAATACGAGTAGTTAATTCTGGATCGGTACGCCGTTTATCATCTTCTGGATTGAGATATTCCAAAAAAGTGATGTTGACTTTTGCTCGTATCGGTTTACCATTACTTTTGAACAGGGTGAAGGTTTGGGTAAGATTAGTAATCACCCCCACAAAAGGGAAGTCAGAATTAGTTGGTGCTTCACCCCAGTAAACCTTACAAGCTAGTGGTGGTTGTTCTTTACGTTCAACACGTCGCGTGCGGGTAAGGGCAACCAGTTTATTGGTTTCCTCCCGTACATCGTCGATGGAAGTACTATCTAATGAACTATTATTCTCACGCTCAAAATTCTGAGATCGTGAATTTTTAATCCCTTCGGAAACATCAAATAACAATTCCAAAGTTAGTTCCCGACTTCCCCCCCCACCAAAATCTAAAATTGGCGCATTATATTCTTTTTGGCTCGAACCACTCCAAGTAACACCTTTTTTGACGGTATAGGATTCGGGGTTAAATAAAACCTTAATCTCTGGATAATTTTCTTTATCTCCCAATACAGCACGGTACTTCTTGTCTTGAGTTTCTTCCCACTTCAAAGGAATAATACTTAGTTTCTCTAATGCCATTTTTCGATCCCCCGACGTTCCCTTTCTACCATTAGTTTACGAGCCAGAATACGACTGACTTGTTCAGCCACTTTAATTAAATCTATCCCTGATGCTGATGCTGTTTCTGGGGTAGACATCGGGGTTGTAGCATTTCCCGACTTTGCTTGAACCGTAGAGTTTTCCACTGCATTGGTTTGACGTGCGATCGCTCCATTTGGTTTTATTTGGGTGATTGCTAGAGGTAGAGGCAGTTTCTGATGATTGGAGCTTGTGCTTGATAACCCTTTACTAGCCTCGATGGTATTAGCCTCGATGGTATTGGTAGTTTTCAGCCAAACCCTGTTTAACTCAGATGAGGAAGATAACTGGGTAGGGGTTGTGGAAACTACACTAGGGTTACTAGCAATTGAGGCTTTTTGGGATAGTTGTACAGGTGAATTTTCCTGCTGTTTCTTTATGATACCAGTTGGTTGATAGTTTTTTTCGGCTAGTTTGGTTTGGATAATTCTTTTACTTAAAGGTTGATTTTTAGCTTGAATCGTGCTTTGGTATGATGGACTATTTGTTTTAGCCAGAGGTAAATTTGGACTAGAGTTACTGTGAATTATAGTTTGGGAATGATTAGCTTTACTTATTGTATCACCTTGAGAGGTAATCTGACCTAATTTGGGCTGATTCGGGATAACTTTTGCTTGAATTACCGTATCTGAGCTATCCTCTTTTCTAGATACTGTAGTTGGGGATGAGGCACTTGTAGTTTTAGCCAGAGGTAAATCTGTAATAGATTTACTGTGACTTATAGTTTGGGAATGACTAGCTTGATTGATCGTGGGACTTTGAGAGATTAGTTTACCGGAATTTGGCGAGAGTTTAGCTTGAATTACAGTCTCATCGTTATCCTCTTTTCTAGATACTTGACTTGGGGATGAGGCACTTGTAGTTTTTGCTAGAGGTAAATCTAGACTAGAGTTACTGTTAACTTGACTTGGGGAATTACTAGCTTGAGTGATGGTGGGACTTTCAGATATTAGACCGGAATTCGGGATAATATTAGCTTGAATTACCGTATCTGAGCTATCCTCTTTTCTAGATACTGTAGTTGGGGATGAGGCACTTGTAGTTTTAGCCAGAGGTAAATCTGGAATAGAGTTACTGTGACTTATAGTTTGGGAATGACTAGCTTTACTTAGGGTGGGACTTTGAGAGATTAGTTTACCGGAAGTTGGCGAGAGTTTAGCTTGAATTACAGTCTCCTCGTTATCCTCTTTTCTAGATACTGTAGTTGGGGATGAGGCACTTGCCGTTTTAGCCAGAGGTAAATCTGGACTAGAGTTACTATGACTTATAGTTGGGGAATGACTAGCTTTACTTAGGGTGGGACTTTGAGAGATTAGTTTACCAGAAGTTGGCGAGAGTTTAGCTTGAATTACAGTCTCCTCGTTATCCTCTTTTTTAGACACTGTAGTTGGGGATGAGGCACTTGTAGTTTTAGCTAGAGGTAAATCTGGACTAGAGTTACTGTGACTTCTAGTTGGGGAATTAATAGCTTTACTTAGGGTGGGACTTTGAGAGATTAGTTTACTAGAAGTTGGGGAGAGTTTAGCTTGAATTACAGTCTCCTCGTTATCCTCTTTTCTAGACACTGTAGTTGGGGATGAGGCACTTGCAGTTTTAGCTAGAGGTAAATCTTGAGCCGAGTTTTGAAAAGAATCATCTGGAGAGGTAATCTGACTTGATTTGGGCTGTAAGGGCGAAATTTTGGTTTGAATTACCGTATCTGAGCTATCCTCTTTTCTGGAAACTGTACTTGAAGATGATGGACTATTGGTTTGAGCAAGAGGTAGATCTGGAATAGATTTACTTTGAACTCTAGCAACATTACTAGGGCGTGTCTTCAAACTCGGAGATCCCCCTAAATCCCCCTTAAAAAAGGGGGACTTTGAGTATGGCTCCCCCCTTATTAAGGGGGGCTGGGGGGGATCTAAATCTTGCGGAAAACTTTGAAAACACGCCCTAGCATTAGCTGCTGTCATGGTTGCTTTTCGACTAATCCGCAACGTTCCCGATTTTTCAGGGTAGGGAGGTGACGAAGAGCTACTGGTTTCAGGTTTAGTTTGAGTTACTGTAGGATTGGTACTAGATTTAGTACTAGATTTAGTATCTCTTTGCGCTTGTACAGTATGAGACTCATGACGTGATAAGGTATTAACTTCTGCCAAGGTTGCTTTGCGATTAATCTTAAGCTGTGGTTGTGTTCCTCTCCTATTTCCCTTGTCCCCAGTTTCCTGAATTGTCTTCCCAAGGGGAGTAGAGGAAGCCGACTTAGGCTTTTTTTCTACCAATGAAACTGGGCTTGTACTCTGGTTGTGGTTAGTTTTTTTGACCAATGGCTTGGTCATTACTGTTACTTTCTGGGATATTGCTGGGCGTTGCTGAATTGAAGTATGAATGGGCGATCGTCTGGTTTTGGTCAAGCCCCCTAAATCCCCCAACTTTGGGGGACTTTCAGAGTTTTGTTCCCCCCAGAATTGGGGGGCTAGGGGGGCGGAATCATACCCAGAATCAGCAACGCCTATTGCTGTCGGACTTTTCCCTACAATTTTCCTACTATTGTCCCTACTATTCTGAAATGCTCTTGGTTGAGTCTGCACAAAGGTTTGAGCTGTTTTTCCTGTTCCTGAATAGCTGTCAGGATTGACTCGCCATTGCCCATCAAAACCGTCGGCTGATTCTGTGCGCTGTCGCTGAAGACGTGACATGATGGCTGTAGGCTGCAAAACTCCAGAACCATAACGGAATTTTACTTGTTCCGGTAACATGGACTTTTGTACAAGTCTTCCCGCCGTCCCTTGAGTAGCTTGGTAATGACCATGTAACTGCTGGGTATTAATGACCCCAGCAGGTTTAACCAGTCGCCGCTGTAGACGTTGCCCTAAGGTTGAACTGTAAGGAGAATCTTCCATTGTTTTGTTGCAATATAAAGAGCAGGGAGCAGGGAGCAGGGAGCAGGGAGCAGGGAGCAGGGAGCAGGGAGTAGGGAGTAGTAACGGGCAAGATGCCCGTTCCACCCACCAGGTCAAGTAGCTTTTAACAGATGCACCCCAGCTCAATAGCGATCGCTAATTCTGTGAGCCTTTAGATAAACTCTATCTGAACGGGCAAGATGCCCGTTCCACCCACCAGATCAAGTAGCTTTTAACAGATGCACCCCAGCTCAATAGCGATCGCTAATTCTGTGAGCCTTCAGATAAACTCTATCTGACCGGTTTGGGCATTCAAACGTCGATTAATCTGGGCAATTTCCTCCACCCACCGTCGCCGCTGACTGTGTTCCATGGCCATGATAGATTCATAGTGCCAATGAAAGTGGTAGGCCAGATAGGCTACCTCCTGATGGAGTTGATCCAGGGGGTAGCCTAAGATTCCCCCGACATATCTAGTTCCACGGCAAAATCTTTTTCACAGTGGGGACAGATAATCTGGAGCGATCGCATGCCATTGCCATTGATCCGATTGTAAAGATCCTGCAAATAAGCCAAGTCTGAGGCAAATAACCCTTCAATAACTTTTGGGTTAATCATTTCTACAGAACCGATGCGGGTGACCACCCGAGATAGCAGAATGACAATTAAATAGGCTGGGTTAGATTGTACGCGAGGGTCTTTCAGGGGCACAATTTCATCAGCAGCCGTTGCCAATCGCATTGTCCCTTCCCGATGTAAATTCCCCTGTTTGTCCACATAACCTGCTGGTAATGTAAACTCATACTCAGTTTGCAGCATTGTTGCTTGCTCAGGCATGGTGAGATTAGTCATAATTTATGCCCGCTCCAGACGTTCACAACTGACGGTGAGGGTATCAATAGCAACATCACTTCCTTTGGCATCCAAACTAGGTGCTTCATACTTACTAGCCCAGGCGTTGAAGAAGTTCCAGCGTACTTTCTCCTGTCCGGTATCATCAAGCAGAATGATGGAACCATTTTTGCGTTCAACCTTGCCATTGACTGCGGCTAAGTGCCAGTCATAGAGTTCACGAGAATCGGTTATTCCCCATTTCAGGGAAATATCAGGGTAACTGGCTTTCCCTCGCAGCTTACGTACTGTAGCATCGTCTCCACCTTCACGATATTCAACGACTTCTACTTCAGAACCAAAACCACTACATTCAGAAAATCCTGCCTGAACAATGCCATCAATTTCCATCAGGAAACGAAAGTTCTTATAGGGATCAACTCTTGCCATGACTAAATCTCCTTTCCAGTTAGTTCAAAAGTTTATAGGGTTTCGTTGAGGAGATGTAAACCTAGGAGATATTTTTTTATTTTAAAATAAAACTCCGGATCTCTTTCCCCTCTTGCCTTTTGCCTTTTGTATGCAAGCCTTTTGTATGCAAGCCTTTTTCGGCAATTCGCGTGTTTACAACCCAGATATAAATGCGCTTATTACTCACCAGCGGTTTGCTGGATGCGGAAGATAACAAATTCCGCAGGCTTGACAATGGCTACCCCAATCAGGGCAACGACTTGGCCTAACTCTCTTACTTCTTTGGGATTGGTTTCCGCGTCACATTTAACAAAGAAAGCTTGCTCTGGTGTTTCCCCAAACAAAGCTCCATCGCGCCATTCATTTAACAAGAAGTCACCTACTGTCCGTTTAATCCGTTGCCACAGGGCTAGATTATTCGGTTCAAAGACAGCAAATTGAGTACCATCATCAATAGATTCTTGTAGGTAGTTGAAATAGCGACGGGTACTGACGTAGCGAAAATCAGCATTAGCATCATCTGCCATAGTCCGGGCTCCCCAGACTTTAATGGTGCCTTTGAAAGAACGGATAACGTTAATCCCTTCCGGATTTAAACCATCCTGCTGGGCTTTACTAATGGGACGACTGACATCGAGGGCATTAACAATAACTTCGTTAGCAGGTGCTTTAAACACTCCCCGGGTGGCATCATTACGAGCATAGATTCCAGCAAGATGACCACTAGGAGGTATAGTATCTGGGGCATTGCTAACGGGATCAAAGACTTTAATCCAAGGATAGTAGATAGCAGCATAGCTGGCTTGCTGACTACGACCAACAGGACGGATACCGCTTACATTGCTAGGTTCTTGATCTGCATCACCATCTAAGATGGCCACTCTATCTCCCATCTTGGCGCAGTGAGCAATGATAGCAGTGTGTTGAATATCACTGATTGCTCCAGGGACGGCAACAATGGTGATTTCATCAACTGTTTCAAACTTCTCTAACTCTTCAGCCGGGTTATCAATGTCTGTTGCAGCGGCAACCCGCAGTACATAACAACGGGAACCTCCGTTGAAGAAGAAGCCATACACCCCATGGGCTAAGATTTTATTGCCCTCTTGGAAATCACCAAACCTAGTTTTGAACTCTTCCCAACTGGTAATTAATGTTGGTTCACCTGCGGTCGTCAGCTCATACGGGGCAGGAACAGGATTACCCTGATCATCTAAAACAGGGTTACCATCACTATCATTTTGAAACTGTCCTGGTTGCTGTGGCATAGTAACATTATCAGCTACCACACCAATAAACCCAGCGACACTGGTTGCAACTCCAGCAACAGGTAGGGAAGCGGGTGGCACGTATTCAACATATACGCCTGGCGAAAGATACTGTGGCATAATTCTTACTCCTTGATCATCACAAAAATTACTGCTGTAACTCTAAGTTGTAATTACTTGCTGGGGATTCTACTGGGATAGTGATAGTAACCTCCTGTACACCATCGTCTAACTGCACCCGTAAGGTATAAGTACCAGCAGGAATTGCCCCGATGCTATAGTTTCCATCTCTATCAGTGGCTGCCCTGAGATTACGCTCAACCAAAATAACCGTTGCGCCTACAACAGGGTTATTCTCAGCATCCGTAACTCGCCCACCAATCCGGAAAAATCCTTGTGCGGTGCCTGGCACCAGTTGTTGTGAGGATGGTGAAATCCGCTCACCTAATTGCCAATTTTGAGTAATGACAATGGGGGTTGGCTCTGGCTCAAATAGTTCCTTGATCGCAATGGTTACTGTGACTGTGATGGAAGGACGTAATTGATTCCCCAATGCAGTCCAAAACTCAGCAGTGCTTTGTACTCCATCTAGTTGAGCAGTTACCATTGGTAAGGCTGGTTCTTGCCCAGCAAGTCGGGTATTTTCTAAAAAAGGTATTTCTGGAATAGTTGGATAGGCTAAGAATACTTGCAGCACTTGGCTGAGTAATCGGTGTTCTTGCAGGGGTAATTCTTCGCCACCAATGGGCCAAGCTGTTACTAAATAAGAACAGGCTATGCGCTTTGGAGGATTATGAATAATTGCCTCTCCATTGCGCCTCTCGATCGTTGGTTCATTATTACGTAGTTCCAGGTGTTCCCGAATATCGTACAGAAATAAATTCACCGTCGTCTGTCCAGGACTAAACGTTTCTGAGGGACGCTCAAAGGAAATTTGAGCCTCCGCTAATTCTGGAAACCTCGACGATAGGCTGGTCTGTTCCAAAATTCTTCTCAACACTTGACTCAGATCGCTAATCATCCTGACTGACCTGGTTGGATTTACTTAGCAGCCACGCACCAGACTCTCACAGGCTAGGGCGTGTTTGAAAACTTATTTATTATTAATTCTTTTAAACATCCTCTACAAGTCACGTTTTCTAGCTAGTCAAATTCAACTAGCTCATTTGAACTAATCGATTTGGACTAGCCAAATTTTGTGACTTGTTTGTGAAATCCAAAATTGATAAATTAACGCTATTCCTCTGTAGATAGGGAGATGGGTAGTAAGCATTCAGCCGTCAGCCGTCAGCCGTCAGCCGTCAGCCGTCAGCCGTCAGCTAAGGTAACTCAGCATTATTCCAATGCTTACCTGTTGTCAGCCATGCAAAGCGCGAGTGGGGGAAACCACGCCAGTCGCTCATGGTTTGTTCGCGTTCGCCTTTGGCGTGGCCTACGGCCAAGCGTCGCCAAAGGCGATAGTTACCGTAAGATAGTGGAGCCTTGTCAGCCATGCAAAGCGCGAGTGGGGGAAACCACGCCAGTTGCTCATGGGGGAGACCCCCAAGACCGCACTGGCTCCCCAAGACCGCGCTGCATCGCTATTAACAAATATTTAACCCTTTTCTGCATAACCTGCTAACTATTTTGGCTCCACAATAAACAGGTTTCGTCTCCGGGGGGAACCCCCAAGACCGCGCTGCCTCCCCAAGACCGCGCTGCATCGCTTATTCAAAAGCACCATCTGTAGCACCTCAAGTAGCGTGCGCATTAGCTGATAGCTGATAGCTGAATACTTACGATGGGTAGATGGGTAGATGGGGAAATAGAGAGATGGGGAAATAGAGAGATGGGGAGATAAAATTGATGGCTAGCCGTAATTTACAGAATTGGTCTAAAAACTGCTATTTTAATGGGAGTGACGTCTTTAAAATGCTGATAACTCCCCTTTTCAGCCAACTTGATTCCAAGCAATGGATCTGTGTACTGGATCCAGCCTTAGCGCTCTCCTATTATGGAGTCCACATAGCTCAGCAGCTAGGAGAAATAATGGAACTCTGGATAGCAAGAGAGCTTTGGCATATTCTTAACAATACTAAGTTTTATTTACAACAACCAGAACTGCTTATTCCCAAAAGCACTCTCAATGAAAAGGCATCTGAACAGGAGAAAGCAACCTTAGAGAGTGTGATTTGGTCACTTAAAGAGTGGAAAGGATTACAAACCGAGAATGATTTGCTAGGACTAAATCTATTCTGGCTGGGGGATAGTCTCAGGGAGTCTTTACTGCCAAAAGGTACAACTACCAAGCTCTTGCCACGATGGGAATATTTAGCACGCTTATTAGATCGACGCATTAACCAGTCACAGGGGACCAATGATACTTTAATGGCGTCATTCCGGGATACTGTAGCTCTAAGTGCGAGTTTAGGTTCTGCTTTTATACTGAGCTATCAGAATCCTACAGATTTTAGTGATAATCGCCCTCCAGATATCTGCAAAGCTTTGGACAACTTGGGAATCTCTTGTCAACTGGTCAGTCCGCAGGATCGAATTGTGGCTTTGGAATCGGACTACTTACGCCAGTTGATGATTTACACCGGACTGGCAAAACTGTTATGGGAAGGGCTTCATTTGTGTGTTATACATCTTGTGACACCTGCAGTTACAGCATCTGAAAGAATGTCTAAGCTGTCTTGGAGCGATAACGTTGCCTGTGATCCTGAAGACTTGGGGAATTTCCCAGAGTTGAAGAAGGATCTATGGATAAATACTAAAGCGTTCTGGTATAGTCTTTCGATGTGAGATGTAAACATAGAACTAAACCCTTTAGAGAAGAGAAAACTCCGGATCGGCTAACAGGAGTAAGGAATACAGCGTTTTTTTGATTAGAAAAAATAACCATCTAGTTTTACAACTCATTTGTAAAACCTAGACACACTATAAGTTTTGTTAACAATTTAACTCCTTTTTGATTCCTATTCAACAAAATGGAAGGGGGGTAAGACCATCCATGGATCGGATCTTCCTAAATCATTTGTGAATAGTTATAGCAATCGGTGTAATGGTGTTGACAAATTTAAGGAACGAAGCTATGCAGCGCAGTCTTGGGAAGCTCAATCATTCCCTGGTCCGACGTTCCCTATTCCCTATTCCCTACGCACAGCGCTATAGTTTTTGCGTAAGGATTTAGCTGTCAGCCGTCAGCTGTCAGCCGTAGCGCATTAGCTGATAGCTGATAGCTTACTTTTATCTTTCCCCAGGTTCCGCTGATCAATCAAACAGGATGTCTATAGGTACTTGAAATTTTTCTTATGAAAGAAAAACGTAATCTTACTCTTTATCGTCAAGATATAGCTAGTAAAGATCTAGAATCAGAGTTAGGAAATCAAGTGATTGGTAAGCTGTTTATCAATAATTCTTGTTTTTTAGTTTTTGAAACAAACAACGAATTTAAACCTAGTTTAGGGTCTAGCTCTAATTCACCCCCTGAAAGCAGTTGTCCTTTGAATGCAGTTGGTTATCTGGAGGTAAATGGAAAAGTTTATGCAATTACAGAATTCCAAGACAATACTACTTCCGCCACATCTCATCTTGCTAGTCTCTTAACAGAACGAGAGTTACAAATTGTTACTCTTGTTGCCTCAGGTCAGTCTAATAAGCTAATTGCTAAACACCTTGAAATTAGTGAATGGACAGTTTCTGCTCATCTACGTCGGATCTTCCTGAAGCTGGATGTCGATAGTCGAGCCGCTATGGTTTATCAATGTGCTCCTTTGATTCAGCAATTAGAAATGAATTAGCTATAGCCTGAGTAACTGCTATCAGCGGTCAGCGGTCAGCGGTCAGCGGTCAGCGGTCAGCGGTCAGCGGTCAGCGGTCAGCGGTCAGCGGTCAGCGGTCAGCGGTCAGCGGTCAGCGGTCAGCTATTAGCTGAATGGTTACCCATAATCTTGTATGGCATGGGATGCGATCGCATGATCTGGCCGAGCACTGGATGTGATCGCATGATCTGGTACGGGTATTGGATGCGATCGCATCATCTGGTAAGGGTATTGGATGCGATCGCATCATCTGGTCGGGCACTGGATGCGATCGCTTAATCTGGTCGGGCACTGGATGCGATCGCTTAATCTGGTCGGGCACTGGATGCGATCACTTAATCTGGTCGGGCACTGGATGTGATCGCATCATCTGGTCGGGCACTGGATGTGATCGCATCATCTGGTCGGGCACTGGATGCGATCACTTAATCTGGTCGGGCACTGGATGTGATCGCATCATCTGGTCGGGCACTGGATGCGATCGCTTAATCTGGTCGGGCACTGGATGCGATCGCTTAATCTGGTCGGGCACTGGATGCGATCGCTTAATCTGGTCGGGCACTGGATGCGATCGCACTTTTGCCTATTGCCTATTGCCTCTTGCCTCTTGCCCCAAAAGATGCCATATTCCCTACTCCCTACTCCCTACTCCCTACTCCATTAAATGCTTTAATACCCCCAGGACCTGTTTATTTTCTAACAGGGGCGGATAGGCCACTAAATTAGAATAGCTCGCCTTAACCCGATCTAATCTTTCCTTTTCTGCTTCAGTAATTTCGGGTATATTATCTTGCCATTCTCTAAAAAACTGGTCATTTTCAATTAACTGCAGACCAAACTTATCCGTTAATTCATGTAAAGTAATTTCTTTGGCTGGGACAGTTGTAACCATAATTGTTCAATTTTTTAATTAGTCACATCAATGTCCACCTTAAACAAAGTGGTGTACGGCGAAGTGGATTTATAAGCGATTGACCGTAGGTCACGCGGGGCGCGTTCGCACTCAAAAAATTTTTACCAATATCTTACAGCACTCAAGGAAAGTATAGCATTTTGGGTTTCATGGCTGCCCTAGTAGTCTGTAAGACAAAAATGTCAGCCATGAGTAGGGTAGGTTAGGCCCTTGTTTGAACGATATAAAGAACATGTTGCTCTTTTGGGACTCGGCAATTTTTATTCTTATTTTTCAGACCTTGAGCGAGTAGACAATCCTCAAATATCAATGCTTATTCGTCTAAGAAGTTGGAAATTGCCATTTCAATTGTAGCTTCGATGTCACCTTAAAATTTAGTTAAAATTACACATAAATGAGTCTATAAATGGCTAGATATATTTTTGGTAAATAAATGTAAATACTTTTGATTAACTATTGCATTTTTTAGAGGATTTATGTATACTATAAGTACAGACTGAAACTAATAACCGCGCTGGTCGTAGCCGTTAATCACTACCAGCGCGGTTTTCCTCCCAAGCAAGTAGGAGTTACTTCCATAATGGCAGAAAAGCGATGCAGCGCGGTCTTGGGGGTTCCCCCCATGAGCGACTGCATCAAGACAATCACGATCATCAATCCCAACCTTTCAGCAACCCACCGGTGCTAATGATGCTGGTTTGGTTAAGAGTTGGAACGTTTTGCTTTTTTGCGCTTGCTGCCTTACCCTGTCGAGGGGGCACCCTACAATATCCTGGGATTAGCCCAAAGGGCTGCGCTTCGCGTAGGCACTAAAACCCAGAACAAAAGTACCTCGCCTATTTGGTAAATGCTATACTCCTCTTCTGTCATTTTGGGACAATCGAACGAATTTGCGTCATTTCAGCCTACGAAAAATCAAGGTTTGACCCCAGTTTGACAGAAGAAGGATAATATACAATATAATGTAGTGCCCTCTAAATAGTCTGATATGTCTGAAGGAGTGCAAGACAAGTGCGAATCAGCAGGGAGAGACTGCAATATCCCCAGGTTTATTAAATTAGGGTAGACGAGGTTAAACGATCTATGCTGAGAAGGTTGATATGGTCAAAGATCGGTTTCATTTTGTTGTGAGAACTGCTTTAGAAAAAGACAACTGGCATATCACGGCAGATCCTTACGAAATTCGGATCGATGATGTATATTTTGAGATTGATTTAGGAGCGGAGCAACTATTAGCAGCAGAACGAAAAAATCAGAAAATTGCTGTTGAAGTTAAAAGTTTTATCAGTCCATCCAAGGTTTCCGACTTTCATATGGCATTGGGGCAATTCCTAAACTATCGAGATGCACTGGCAAGGATTGAACCCGATCGCCAGCTTTATTTGGCTGTGCGAGAGCCAATTTATGAAAGTTTTTTCCAGCGACGCTTCATCATGGCAGCAGTTGATCGTTATCAGATTAGATTAGTAATTTATGATGTGAAACAGGAGGTAATTGTTCAATGGCTGTAGAGCAATATCGCCAGTATATTCGACATCTTCTTTCGCAACGTGCTCAACGGGCTTCACGGCAAACAATTGCACCAGAATACGAGGTTCAGACTGTCTTTGATACAGAGCAAGATCACTACCAACTGCTCTATGTTGGTTGGCGTGGGAATAAACGTGATTTTGGCTGTATTTTACATGTTGATATCAAGGGTGGAAAAATTTGGATTCAGCATGACGGCACGGAAGAGGGACTTGCCAACCGATTAGTAGAAATGGGAGTGCCTAAACACGATATTGTTTTAGCTTTTCATGAACCTGAAGTACGCGAGTTTACCGGTTTTGGTATAGGTTAAGGGTTAGAATAGATTTACAGATTAATCCCGAAAATACGGCAGTTTCCATAACTATCAAGTACACAGAATTGTTTTCCTGCTCCCTACTCCCTGCTCCCTGCTCCCTGCTCCCTGCTCCCTGCTCCCTAAAAACCCAGAACATGGAAACCACAAATCAACCCTTAGATCAATGGCGTGAAACCCTGTCTTGATGCAGTCGCTCATGGGGGAAACCCCCAAGACCGCGCTGCATCGCTAGAAAATATTTTAAAGTATTACGCCAATCTTCCTTACCGTTATGGTGATGTAACCAGGGCGACCGATGAAGGCGCTCAAAGGAGTGAGAATTCCATAATTCTCCATAGAGGCTAGAGTTCAAGCGAAGTTCCCACCCGAAGGGGCGCTGCGAGATGGATATATCCGGCTTCTGAGCTAGAATA
>NZ_JAAHHM010000065.1:0-40682 GCF_010692445.1 Moorena sp. SIO3E8
TAAAGCCAAGCACAAGCATCTACATTCCCGGGTGGACTGAATAGGCTTGAGCCGGATGAGTGCGAAAGTCTCAAGTCCGGTTCTTAGGGGAGGAGGAGATGGTAACATCTCCTACCTTACCCGACAAAGTAAGAGCCAGCCCGAAGATGTACACGCCCAAGGCTGGCTCTGGCTCCCCTTTCAAGGAGATACCTAAATTATGTCTTATAGTCCCAGCTTACACCCGTGGGTCATGATTCGCCTATTGCGAGGCAGGCCACCATTAGTTTTCGCTCGGTTCTGGAACCCTTCTGATGCTAGGAGGTATTCCCATACCCTGAAACAGCTCATGCCTGATGGGAAGTTTTTAATTTTTCTTGATAAAAGTCTGCCCATGGAGGAAGAAGACTCTGAATCTTAGGGGTTTCTGTTCACGGGAATCGGGAGTCGGGAATCGGGAATCGGGAATCGGGAGTCGGGAATCGGGAATCGGGAATCGGGGTAAGAAACTTGCATCAACCTCATAAGTATGATAAACCCCATCTCCCCATCTCCCCATCTCCCCATCTCCCTATCTCCCCATCTCCCCATCTCCCCACACTCTTGTGAATTCCCATTTTCCCAAAAGCCTTGCTAGCTTATAGGAGATAGGGCATGTTCTAAAACTGATAGCGGTTTTCATATTAATGAAGTACACAAACCGATGTTTGCCCTGCTCCCTGCTCCCTGCTCCCTGTTCCCAGATCCGCTGTTCCCAGATCCGCTGTTCCCTGCTCCCTCCAATAATTTGTCCCTCACCCAATTGAACACTGCTATATGAGACAACGAATTCAACAGCTCCAGGAAAATCTCGGTCGTGTGATTGTTGGTAAAGCAGATGCCATTCGTCTAGTGATTGTGGCCCTATTGGCTGGGGGTCATGCCTTGCTGGAAGATGTCCCTGGTGTGGGCAAGACACTCCTAGCAAAATCCCTAGCCCGTTCCATAGATGGCAAATTTCAACGTATTCAATGTACCCCTGACCTCTTACCTACCGATATCACCGGAACCAATATCTGGAATCAGCGCAGTGGTGAATTTGAATTTCTGCCAGGTCCAGTATTTACCCATGTCTTGCTAACTGATGAAATTAATCGAGCCACACCCCGGACCCAGTCAGCCTTATTGGAAGTAATGGAAGAGCAGCAGGTCACCGTAGATGGGCGATCGCGTCCCGTACCTCAGCCCTTTTTCGTGATTGCCACCCAAAATCCAGTGGAATATCAAGGTACCTTCCCCTTGCCAGAAGCCCAAATGGATCGATTCCTATTATCCTTATCCCTAGGTTATCCCACAGAACAAGAAGAACTCCAGATGTTGCAACGCCATCTAGAAGGAATGATGGTTTCCGAGCTCACCCCCTGTATCACCACCGATGAAGTATTAGAATTACGGAATCTTTGTCACCAGGTCAAAGTAGAACAGTCACTACAAGAGTATATGCTCAATTTAGTCAGAGCATCCCGTTCCGCCGAAGATGTCACCTTAGGAGTCAGTCCTCGCGGTACCATTGCTTTACAACGGGCAACCCAGGCACTAGCCTTTGTGGAAGGTCGAGATTATGCCATTCCAGATGATATCAAGTTCCTGGCACCTTATGTACTGTCCCATCGTCTCATTACGTCGGGGGGGCGTCGTGCTCAGCCCATTGTTGAGCAATTGTTGCGCTCTGTACCAATCCCTTAAAGAGTGTTGTGTGTGAGGTATGTCCAAATTTTTTAAGTCAAGAAACCCAAGGCGAAACCGTAGACGTTCACCTTGGGTTCTATTGTTATTGCTAATTTTTTGGAGTATTAGCATCGGATGGGGACTGGAGCGAGCCGTAGGATATACGATTGAGCCAGAAACAGTTAGCTCCAACCCCA
This sequence comes from Moorena sp. SIO3E8, assembly GCF_010692445.1. Classification (NCBI taxonomy): domain Bacteria; kingdom Bacillati; phylum Cyanobacteriota; class Cyanophyceae; order Coleofasciculales; family Coleofasciculaceae; genus Moorena; species Moorena sp. SIO3E8. The sequence goes on from NZ_JAAHHM010000065.1 coordinate 1,884, forward strand.
CCGAAGTAATCGCATCCATGGACCCAGTGTCCAAACGCTACAAATTAGGCAAAGACCTTTACCTAGAAAACTGTTCCGCTTGTCACATTGCTTTACCACCAGAAGTATTGCCTACCGAAACCTGGCGTCGGTTATTGTTAGAGCCAAACGAACATTATGGTACCCAACTACCAAGATTGCTTGGTCCAAGTTTATTGCTCACCTGGCAATACTTGCGAGATTTCTCCCGTCCCCATAACAAAGACGAAGAAGTCCCTTATCGTATGACCCAATCCCGTTATTTCAATGCCCTGCATCCCCGAGTCAAAATCCCTCGGCCCTTTGGGGTTAAAACCTGTGTGACTTGTCATCCCGGTGTCGCAAACTATGATTACCGCACCCTGACCCCAGAATGGCAAGATGCCCAGTAATCCGGTGATGGGGAGATAGGGAGATGGGGAGATAGGGAGATAGGGAGATAGGGAGATGGGGAGATGGGGAGGTGGGGAGATAGGGAGATGGGGAGGTGGGGAGATAGGTAGATAGGGATATTAGGGAATTATAGCACTTTCTAGTCTAATCAGATACACAAGATTTTTTCACTCTTCCCGATTCCCGATTCCCGATTCCCGACTCCCTGTTCCCTGTTCCCTGTTCCCTGTTCCCTGTTCCCTGTTCCCTGTGTTACAGCCTATAGCATTGTGTTACAATTACTACAAAACCAATTTAACAATTCCTTTAGTATTTAGTGCATAGCAGTTCTATAGGATTAGTAAACAGTCAGAGTTCTGATCCAGAACACAGAACACAAAACTCATCAAAATCTACTAATCTCGATCACCTTGGCTGGAAAGGTTGAGGTAACTGGTGAAAAGGATAACTGGTAAAAAGGAAGGTATTTAACCTATGAAATACACCTTTGAAATCTTAGGAGTATCTCCTGTCCTAGACTTTTTCAATCATCAACAGACGTTGAGTCAGAGAAAAGTCCCACCCCGGCTGAAATACTTAGGTACTTATCACTGTACCCTGGATGCTTTAATTGAATCAGCTGAAACCCTTCCCTCCCAGGCAGATTGGGGTATAGATCAAGCTGTAGACAGTGTGATTGAATTCTGGATGAATCACCCAGAAATCATCAGTTATTGGAAACAACGATTAAATGATGCTGGTAAGGATAATTTACTAGTGTCAAGGGTGGCAGATTTTGAATCATTAAAAGCTGAGTTTGAATCCTTGATCAGTAGTTCAAATAGGTAAGCTATCAGCTATCAGCTTAAGCGCTACGCGCACGCTACGCGAACAGCTATCAGCTATCAGCTATCAGCTATCAGCTAAAGGCCTTTGGCCACGCTACGCGAACAGCTTTTAAAAAAAAGAGGTAACTATTCGTTTAATCTATTTTACTTATGCTGATCTACTTTTATGTTGACTTTCAATTCTCATTAATCTCGAACTATTAAATTCTACCGTTTGCCCATTGCCCATTGCCCATAGGCGCACCCTACGCAGGGTTGATTTTAGCTGACCGCTGACCGCTGACCGCTGACCGCTGACCGCTGACCGCTGACCGCTGACCGCTGACCGCTGACCCCTAAATGCTTAACAGTTTTCCAGCTATTGCGGCTCAGATTCTGCTGATGAAGCACCTATCTTACTTTTTAAACTATCTTCTAAGTACTCTATCCTTTTGCGTTGATTCTCAATATTTCCTATTGTTTCATTATAATCCTGCTCTAATTCATTAATCCGTTTCCGTTGCCGAGCTAGTTTACGACTTTGGTTAATTAGAGTAGGTGTGGAGATTAATAAACCGGCTAAACAGCCCATAGAAAGAGTTAAAAGAATCACTAGAGATAAAGGTTCTTCTACAGTCCAAACCCCAAAGTTTACCGCCACAATTGCTTTATTTTGGAGGGCGAATAAAATAGCTGCTATAGCTAAGCCGATCACGAAGCCTGAAATCAAAAACAATAAGCGCATAGTCTCAACTCACTCCTTGGTAATCCCCTAGATCAGACTTGACTCAATTATTGTAAGCTAAAATCTAGATGGAAAAAATCACAGAGGAGTACACAAGCATTTAGCATTCAGCGGTCAGCGGTCAGCCGTCAGTTTAAAATAAACCTTGAACCGGAGCATTGAATAATGTTTACCTGTTTTCTTGATGCAGTCGCTCATGGGGGGGACCCCCAAGACCGCGCTGCATCGCTTATTCAAAAGCACCGATTGCGCTACGCGCACGCTGGGCAAACAGTAGCCTGCCCATAGCCCATAAGCTGATAGCTGACTGCTGACCGCTAACGGCACCTCAAGTAGCACCATCTGTAGGGCATAGGCTTACCTGATAGCTTACCGTTGCTGAGCCTTCTGTGTCTTTTTCCGACCGCCAGTTCTTAACTATTGGAGACATGAACAGATGTCTTTACTATTTATCCAACCCAAACCGATCAGGCAGAGCCAGTTACTCAATCGTCTAGTATTAGAGCGTCAGACCACCGAAGAAATTGGTCATGTCGATCAACTATTGTTGGACTATCAAGCTCATCGAGTTGTTGCCTTAAGGTGTAAGTCTGGATTACTTGGGACGAAAAAACGGTACTTTGCTTGGAGTCAAGTAGAGAGTATTGGCACCGATAGTATTCTCGTCAACACTAGCAAAAATCACAAAGCTCAACAGAAAACCGAGTCTTGGGATTCACTGATCGGACATGAGGTGTGGACAGATGCGGGTAACAAAATTGGTAAGCTAGTGGACTACTTACTCAAACCTAAAAGCGGTAGTGTCGTTAACTATCTCTTCTCCGACAGTGGCTGGCATGGGGTTATGGATGGTATGTATCTACTCCCACCCGTAGCAATTTCGAGTATTGGCAGCAAGCGGGTTATTGTACTGGAGACAGTTGCTCAAAATAGTAAACCGTATGGGGAAGGACTTAATAAAAAAATTGGTCAAGCTACAGACCTGATCAAGGAAGATTATCAAAAAACTGTGCAGGAATTTCAAGCTGTCAAACGAAAAGCTCAACATATACCAGAACAGTTGAAAGATAAAGCCCAATCAGTCACTGAACAGTTGAAGGATAAAGCCAATGCTACCACCGAACAGTTGAAAGATAAAGCTCAATCAGTGACTGAGCAGTTGAAAGACACAGCCAAAGCTACCACCGCACACTTACAGGATAAAGCCAAATCCGTTACGAAGCAGTTGAAAGACAAAACCTAACATAAGTCTAAGAATTTGTGATGAGGCGATAATTTTTACCTATGGCTGTTAATTGGGAATTGGGAATTGGGAATTTTCCAGTTTCCAGTTTCCATTAACTAAAACCAAATAGTGATAATAAGTAGTTAATAAAGCGTATTTAACTTAAGGTTGTATCATAGCTTAAAAATAGGTTGTACAAACTATATTAGTATTCGCATTTTATGAAAATTTGCAGTTAAATAAATCATTTTTTTTTAGTCATACTAACCACTAAGGAAGAAATGGTAAAGAGACTGTGACACGAGTACCTACACCTATTTTACTTGCCATAACTATCTCTCCTTGATGCTGTTCCACATAACTTTTTACAATTGATAATCCCAATCCAATTCCCCCTATGGAACCGATATTACTCCCGCGACTAAAGGAATTAAATAACTCACCTTGATCGTGCTTAGGAATGCCAATCCCTTCATCTTTAACTTCCAGTATTACTTGATTAGTTTCACATTTAGCGTTAAGTTCAACTTTGCCTCCTTGAGGAGAATATTTAATAGCATTAGAGAGGAGATTAGTTAGCATTTGCCGTAACAGCTTAGGATCTGATTTGAAGTCCTTATAGTCACCTTCATGGCTAAACAATATCTGGTGTTTATCTGTGGTTTTAGATTGGATTTCATCAACTAATTTATTACAAAATATAACTAAGTCTATAGGTGCTGCTTGGAAATCTAGTTGGTCAAATTCTGTCTTGTTAATAAATAGCACATCATCTACTAAACCAGTCAGGTGCTGAACCATGGATTGAATACGTCTACAATGTTTCACTTGCTGAGTCGGATTGATTTTATGACCGTACCGTTCCAGGATTGCTGCTGATGAAGAAATTGTAGTTAATGGAGTGCGGTACTCATGGGAAATGCTAGAGATAATCCGAGATTTAAAATTGCTCAATTCTTTCTCTTTAACCAGTGATTGACGTAGTTTAAGTTCCAAAACTTGGAGCTGAGCATTAGCTACTCTTAGTTCAACTGTGCGCTCCTCAACCCGACGTTCTAACTCATCATTCAGTTCCTTCTGAGCAATTTCTATTTCCTTGCGAGTGGTGATATCTCGCAGTGATGCCATATAGGCTTTTTTTCCTTCCCATTGAATCTCTACTAGCTGGATTTCGGCAATAACAATTTTTCCATAGGAGGAGCGAATATCTAGTTCTGTAGATTGGCCAACCACTAAGGAACTGCACCATAGTTCTCCTTGGAGTTTTTCCGCTTTACAGTTCATCAGGTATTCTGCTGCGGGATTAACAAATTGAATCACTCGATTGTGATCAATAATGACAACACCATCAGCATTTCTGGTAATCATGGTGCGAAATTGTTCTTCACTGGCTCGTAGGGCTTCAGTTTTTCGCTTCAGTGCTAACAGCAGTCGTTGCCTCTCAATGCCATAGCGCATCGCTCGTATCAATAGGTTCCGATCAAATTCTCCTTTAACTAAGTAATCTTGTGCTCCTTCTTGTAGCGCTTCTATGGCTAAATTCTCATCAGTCAGTCCACTCAGAATGATTATAGGCACTTCGGGAAACTGGGCATAAATTTCACAAAATGTCTCTAAGCCTTGCTGATCGGGTAAGAACAGGTCACAGAGTACGATATCAATATTTCCATACTTTAGGCATTCGAGACCTTGCTCTAAGGTCTCTACATGGGTGAGTGTTGCTGGAAAATGTTTGGCCTTTTTGAGTAATGCTTTAATCAGCTCAACATCCTGGATATCGTCCTCAATTAAGAGGATTCGGGTACAATCAGAATGGTCTGGTCTTTCTGTGGGGAGTTTATTCTGAAAATAAATGACTGAAGCAGGGACTGGTGAAGGGACAGGGAAATTCCTTTGATCAGCTGAAGGAGAAGTTATTGGTAGGTAAGTTGATGACATGGCAATACCGTTAACTAATCAAAAAACATCGGTTAGATTAGATTTAAATCTAATATGTTAATATTGACTTAAAAAAAAAACTGTTTCCACCGTGATTTCACTAGTCGTTATCTCAGTAATTATACGGATAATTTACTAAAAAATGGACATAAAATCCGTATAATCCTTGAGATTAAGGGGATGAAAATACTAAAAAGTATACCCATTTATGGTCTTCGATGGGTATTCGATGGGTAATTTAGCCTCGAATTATAAAATTAATCTTAAATATAGCAATATATAGCAATTCTACGACTTGTGAGGTACAAATATCTGGGTTTTAGGGAGCAGAGAGTAGGGAGCAGGGAGCAGGGAGCAGCGATGCAGCGCGGTCTTGGGGGTTTCCCCCATGAGCGACTGCATCAAGACGGGAGCAGGTAACACAGAAGAGGCAAGAGCCAATAGTCAAACAATTCTGTGTACCTCATGAGTCCTAGAAACGCTATAACTTTTATAAATGAGATGTAAACCTGTATGGTCTTTTTTTATTGTCCAATAAAACTGAGGATCTCTTTCCCCTTTTGCTTTTTGTATGCAAGCCTCTTGCCTTGCCTTAAGAGATTCTGTTTACAACTCAAAGAGAAATGCTATATGAGGAGCTGTAATCGTAAGTAGGTCGGTCTTAAACGTAAAAAAATTGTAGGGGCGGGTTTATCCGAAAGTCTTGCTACATAAGCGATTTAACCGTCAAAACCCGCCCGGCCTTAGTTGCGTTTATTTATGCACACCTACTTAGTAAGATTTCAAAAATTAGGTGTATCCTTGAAGGCATTAGGGATGATCAGATTAGGTTTGAGGCTAATGGTTTCTGAGCTATAGCGCTACGCACCGGGAATCGGGAATCGGGAATCGGGAATCGGGAATCGGGGGAAGAGTGTGGGGAGAGGGGAAAGGTAACAAGGGTAGTGATACACAAGTAGCGATATTAACAGCCGAAACCTTGATCAGACCTTAGGAAAACCACTACATTTTTACCACTACCTAAACATCTAATAATTTTTAATTTTTAATTTTTAATTTTTAATTTTTAATTAATTTTTAATTTTTAATTTTTAATTTCCCACAGCGGCACTAGCTAGTTTCTGGCGGCGGTAGCTTCACAACACTAAACCAGAAATTTTCTAGGGCTTCGATAATATTGTCAAATTCTTTTAAGCTAATTGGTTTTTTAAGATAACAGTTAGCTCCCAAGTCATAGCTTTTTACAATATCTTCCTGAGCATCTGAAGTGGTCAGCATCACAACGGGGATTTGCTTGAGGTTATCATCACCTTTGATATGCTGGAGAATCTCTTGTCCATTCATCCCAGGCAGGTTTAGGTCTAGCAAAATTAAGTCAGGTTGCTGGGAATCAGAATACTCCCCCTCTCTGTAGAGATAAGCGAGGGCTTGAGTACCATCCATAACCACATGGAGGTTAATCCCCAGTTTCGCTTTGTTGAGTGCTTTCCTGGTGAGTTCTATATCTCCAGGATCGTCTTCTATTAGCAGAATTTCAGGGAATTTACTGTACATATCATAGTTAATTGAAAGCGATGCAGCGCGGTCTTGGGAAGGCAGCGCGGTCTTGGGGGTCCCCCCCATGAGCGACTGCCGTGGTTTCCCCCATGAGCGACTGCATCAAGACATTGGGTTAGTTGAACTTGGCTATCATATCATTTATTATTGATTTTTTATCCACAAACCCATCAGCCATCTTTGGCTACCAACTCTGATGAATTGGCAAGGTGAAATAGAATCTTGAGCCAACACCAGACTCGGATTCGACCCAAATATTTCCACCGTGACACTGGACGATTTTCTGACAAATGGCTAAACCAATCCCGGTACCGGGATACTTGCTCCTACCATGTAGTCGTTGGAATATGGAAAAAATTCGTTCAGCATACTTGGTTGGAATACCAATACCATTATCTCGAACCCCTATTAACCATTTGGATTCCTGCAACTTAGCTTCAATGTGAATCTCAGGAGTTGCCTCGGAACGGAATTTGATGCCATTACTGATTAGATTCTGGAACAATTCCACCATGTGTTGGGGATTAGCTGAGATAGTTGGCAGTGGATCATGGGTGATGACAGCATGATTTTCTTTAATGGTAACACTCAAGTTTTCAAGAACCTGTTCAAGCACTTCAGCGATATCTGTGGGTTCAAAGGTCAGTTCAGACCGACCCAAACGGGAGTAGGCGAGCAGATCTTTAATCAGACTCTGCATGCGGAAAACACCATCAACAATGTAAGCCATGTATTTGTCTGCTTCGTGATCCAATTTCCCCTGGTACTCTTCCACCAGCAATTCTGTGAAACTCTTGACCTTCCGCAGGGGTTCTTGTAAATCGTGGGAAGCCACATAAGCAAACTGTTCCAGTTCTCGGTTAGAGTTCTGTAACTGCTCAATCCACCTTGAAAATTCTGTATTGGTTATGCGATCGCTAATCCCGCAGCTAAACCCCAAGACAAATTCTACTGAACCATCACTGGCCAACTCTGGCACCAGAAAGGATTGATAAAACTGTCGCCCATTCTCTTTGATCCACTGGAATTCAATGCTCTTTTCTTGACCTGTAGCAAACACCTTTTCCATGGCTCTATCCCATAAATGGATAAAGTCTTCTGGCATCTGCAGGTCACGATGGGTTTTGCCGATCAATTCTGACTGGGCGATCCCAATGGCCTTGGACAGGGACGGATTAGCATAGACATAACGAAATTCCCGGTCAAATACCCCTATACACTCGGGAGAATTGTCCACTAGGGACTGAAACAGGTATTCCCGAGAGCTTAGAGATGGTTTTGCTGGTATGCGATCGCTTTTTTGAAGGGTCATTCTTTTGGCAGACAAGTCGGACAAGGAACAATCAATCAAACCTTCCTTGTAGAGACGTTCCAGACAACATCCCTACAAACCAGAACGATGTGAACTACCCCAACCTACTTGGCCGTAGGCCACGCTACGGGAACGTAGAGGTTGGGGCTTCCAGCTTCACGGAAGAATGCCTTAACCTGGACGGGCGTCCACGTCTTGGTCTTACTTCTTCTCCACTGGCGTTGACCTCCCCCGTTCCAGAGGAGGATAGCATTCTGATACCTTCTGCTCTAATATTTTTTGCCGCATTACCATCTCTGTCGTGATGAGTTCCACAACTTGGACAAGTCCAAGCCCTTACATCAAGCGGCAACTCCTTGATTTGGTAATGACAATTAGAGCAGGTTTTAGAGCTGGGGAACCACCGGTTTATCTCAACCAATACCTTTCCTTCTTTTTCACACTTATAAGAAAGGAAATTGACAAAGGTTCCCCAACCTAGATCAGATATTGCTTTAGCTAGTTTATGGTTACAAACCATGCCCTTGACATTTAGGTTTTCGACTACCACTACTTGATTCTGAAAAACTATCTTTCTGGATAGCTTATGCAGATAGTCTTGGCGGACATTTCCAATCCGTTCGTATACCTTAGCTACAATTTTTCTGGCTTTATTTCGCCCATTGCTCCCCTTCTTCTTTCGGGCAGCAATATGCTGTTTTTTGGCTAATTTTCGTTCGTACTTAGCTAAATGCTTTGGGTTTCCAAATTTAGAGGTCTTTTCGCCATCGTAGGTAATAGCAAAATCCTTGATACCCAAATCAATCCCAATCACTTTCCCATCCGTGGAAGGCTTTACGCCATCTAATTCATACTCCATCAGCACCGAAGCGTAGTATTTGCCAGACGGAGTTTTACTGACTGTAACAGTCTTGATTTCTCCGTCTAATTCCCTGTGAATCTTAGCCTTGACAACGCCCAATTTCCCAGGGAATTTAAGACAATCACCTACTTGCTTGACGCGCTGTGGATACTGGATTGATTGACGGTGATGGTATGACTTAAATCTGGGATACTTAGCTCTACCCTCAAAAAAGTTTTGATACGCACGGCTAAGATTTAGACTCACAGCCTGTAACACCTGAGAATAACAATCTTTCAGCCATTCGGTTTCCTTGTCTGTTTTGAGTTTTGGCAACATAGAATTGAGGGCAGCACGAGACAATCCTTTGCCAGTTTCTTGGTAAGTTTCTATGCATTGATTCAGTGCATAGTTCCACCACCAGCGGGCGCAACCAAAGTGCTGAGCAAGTATCTGAACTTGTTCTTGAGTTGGATATATTCTGACCTTGACTGCCTGATGTCTCACTACTTTCACCTCATCTCTCGACCTTATGTACCATTATATATATTTTGTGGTACGTCCTCAACCCATCGCTAAATATTTTTGTTCGCGTAGCGTGGCCATAGGCCAGGGGTCTATCCATCCCCACCCTAAGAGGAATCGGGAATTTCGACCCCTCAAACTCCCCTATTTGTTAAATAAGCATGTTTCAAACTACTCGCCGACGCCTTGCTCTGTGGTATACTACGGTCACAGCAGTGTTACTGTTATTATTTGCAACTGGTGTCTATCTTTATGTCCGCCACACCCTGATTGAACGGGTTGATGACACCCTCAAACATGTCGTAGAAGTGGTAGAGCGATCACTGGTGATTCAACCTGTGGATCATGGCGAGATGCCCTACCAATTCAACATTGAAGCCAGTTTTCGAGACAATAGTGATCGGGTAGAAGATGACCACATTGACCTGGAGTGGTTTACTCCGAAGGGGGATTTGCTGTGGTCAACCTTCTCTGAGCCCTTAACTATTCCCTTAAAGACCAACACCACTAGGGCAACCGTTCATTTATCAGCAGAGCATCTCCTGCGACAGTTAACCCAACCGGTGCAAATCGAGGATTATATCTTGGGTTATTTACGGGTGAGCCACCCATGGTTTGAAGTCACCAAACCCAGCCACCAACTGATATTTGATCTGACTCTAGGTACAGTGGTGATGATTATCTCTACTGGTGCTATTGGTTGGTTACTATCTGGTATGGCTATGAAGCCAGTAAGAGAGTCCTACCAACGGCTTAAACAATTCACTGCTGATGCTTCCCACGAACTGAGAAACCCAATTGCTACGATTCAGACTAACGTGCAAGTTGCTCTGGGGGATCCCGATTTGGCATCTGAGTTGCAACGGCACCAACTCGAAGTGATAGAGCGATTAACCCAGCGCTTAGGAAAACTGGTCAATGACCTGCTGTTTTTGGCTCGTGCTGATAGCGGTATGGTAAAACCCCAGTGGCAATTAGTCCACCTAGATGCTTTGCTAATGGAAGTGATCGAGGAGCAACAACTGATTGCTACAGACAAAGGTATTTCCCTGTACTTGATTGAAATCCCCAATCCCGATCATGGACAGAGCACACAGCAGACAGAGCAGACAGAGGAAGAGATGGGGGCTGGTGAGGTATTTCTGCCACCCTGCCCTAGTAAGGAATTCCAAAATCCAACATTCGACGAAGATGCCTTTACCCTTGAGGGGGATTGGAATCAATTGGTACGTTTATTTACCAATCTAGTGAATAATGCTGTGCAATACATACCCGCCTCTACCAAAACTCCAGGGGAAGCATTTATTCAAGTGGAATTACAACAGTTAGAACCTCCCAGCAAACGTAGGCCAACAAACCTGCAATTCCTCACTGGTAGTCCCTCATGGGGGGGACTGCCAAGACCGCGCTACCTCCTTCAAGTTAAGGTAACTGATTCCGGTCAAGGCATCTGTGCATCAGCATTACCTCACATTTTTGATCGCTTTTATCGAGCTGATCCAGCTAGACCCTATGATACAGCAAAAGGAGCTGGGCTAGGTTTAGCGATCGCTAAAACAATAGTTGAGAATCACCACGGTCAAATCAAAGTTGAAAGCACTCTCAACCAAGGCACAACGTTTACGGTTACAATACCCGTTTTTAGAAAAAACAACACTGAAAGCCCTGTCGAAAGCGAGCACGTATGAAAGCAAAAATATTTTGTCTTATCATATGTCGCGGTTTCGGTCAGGGGGAGTTTCGCGCTATAGTTGAAAATAAGCTCAACTAGCTCCAAAACAGGACATAAAAGACATCACTTAATAGGTGAGGTGGTTATGGTTGCTTCTTATCACAGAGAGTACATGACTCCCGAAGCTTATCTAGACTGGGAGGAAAAGCAAGAACTCAACTATGAATACATCGACGGCGAAGTCTATGCTATGACTGGGGGAACTATTCCCCATGGAACCATTGCTCTGAATCTTGCGACTGCCTTAAAAAGCCATTTGGGGGGAGGTTCGTGTCGTCCTTTTATCTTTAGTGTAAAAGTGGGTGTATCGGAAAAAGGCCCCTTTCACTACCCCGATGTCATGGTAACCTGCGACCAACGAGACAGCAATGCCCTCAAAGTCATTTATCATCCCTGTCTGATTGCAGAAGTCCTCTCTCCCTCCACTGAAGCCTTTGATCGAGGTCGCAAATTTGCTAACTATCGCCGTATCAAAACCTTACAAGAATACCTTTTGATTGATACTCAACAGATCACTATCGAGTGCTTCCGGCGCAATCCACAAGGCAAATGGGAACTCAATCCCTACACAGAAGGAGAAGAAATTCACTTGACCAGCATTGATTTTAGTTGTCCCATCTCCTTAATTTATGAGAATGTTACAGTCTAGTTACTGTATAGTAGTGAGTGCTTAAGGGCTGAGTTTTTATATAAACGTACTACCAAAATTAAATAATTTGCTCCAATTGGATTAATTAGTACTAATTAGTACGTCCACCATCAGGATTTCCAGTAGTAGCAAATTCCGGGTAAATGATCTATTAGCAATCACTAATATCTAAGAATTAATATCTAATATCTAATATCTAAGACTATCATGCTATCATAGCTAATAGCTAATACCTAATTCTGTGAGAAAGGCATTGAATGTCTCTTGATCAGGCAAAGAAGGCTGAGCCCCAGCCTTAGTCACAGCAAGCGCCCCAGCTGCAGCTCCCCATACTACCGCTTGCCGCAAGGGTAACCCTTTGGCTATTGCCACAGCCATTGCACCATTAAACGCATCTCCAGCCGCCACAGTATCCACAGCCTCAACAGAAAAAGCGGGGACGAAGAACGATTCAGAACCAGTGGCACAGAAAACCCCCTGCTCCCCTAAGGTCACAATCACCGTATCCACACCTCGTTGCAACAGTACTTCTGATGCGTTCTTGGCTGACTCTATGGTATCGACAGGAAAATCCACTAGTACAGAGGCTTCCAACTGATTCGGTGTCATAATATCCACCATGCCATACAGTTCCTCTGGCAACTCCTGAGCTGGTGCTGGGTCAAGAATCACTGGACAACCCACTTTCTGAGCTGCCGCTGCTGCTAAGAGCACCACGGACATGGGAATCTCCAACTGTATCAATAAAACAGCGGCTCCTGGCAACAAATTACTGAGGCGTTCCACATCAGTTTCATTAACATGCCCATTAGCACCAGCCACGAAAATAATGGTATTCTCCCCAGCCTCATCCACCGAAATCACTGCAATCCCAGAACTCACCCCCTCCTCAACCAAAACACTATCAGTGTCAACACCGGTTACGCCTAGACTGTGGCCTAGCTGAGTTCCAAAATCATCACTACCAACGCGCCCCACCATTTTAGTGGGGATACCCAACCTTGCCACCGCCACAGCTTGATTTGCCCCTTTCCCACCAGGGGCAGTAAAAAATTCATGGCCTTGTAGTGTTTCACCTAGAACTGGTAACCGGGGAGTTTTGGCTACCAAATCCATATTGATACTGCCGAAAACAATAACTGGTTTCATCGTTAACAGAATTAAAAGTTAGCAAGTTGAAAGTTTAAAAGAGTTACAAGGCAAGGAAGCTTAAGTTGTTCGCGTAGCGTGGCCATAGGCCAAGGTTGAACCTTTTAACCTTAAACATTATAACCTGACAACCTTCAAAATTAATGGTGACAAAAACCAGAATTGGTTTCATATTTAGTTGAATAGAGTTACCTTTAACAGAGTTAGAATTTATTTAGTAAGTTTAAAGTTGAAGGTTCAAACGTTGGCCAATAGGCCACGCTACCCGAACAAGCTGCCAATCTGCCAACCTGCCAACCTGCCAACCTGCCAACCTGCCAACCTGCCAACCTGCCAACCTTGGCCAATAGGCCACGCTACCCGAACAACCTGCCAACCTGCCAACCTGCCAACCTGCCAACCTACCAACCTGCCAACCTGCCAACCTGCCAACCTGCCAACCTACCAACCTACCCTACACCGAATACGGGGCGAAGAACCTTCTAACCTTTGAACCTTCAACTAATGCATCTTGCATCTATAAAGCTGGGTTCAAACCAAGTAGCTTGAGCAACCGCTCAATGTCGAAATATTCATTCATCATCTGTTGCATACACTCCACCTTAATTGCTTCATGGAGATGTACTTGACCAAAAGACTTGTCAATAATCTCAACAGTAGTTAGGGTGTCTAAATCAACGGAAAGTACTGGAATTTCAAACTCTTCAGCACGTCTGAGAATAACCGATTGAGGCTGAACTTGACCGGTGAGGATTAAACAGTGGGTTGAGGTTTCTAGAGCAGCCATCTGAAGGTCTGGGCGATCCCCTCCCGTCACCACCGCCATATTAACGCCCTTGCGTAGATACTTCAGAGCAGCATTGACATTCATCGCCCCAATGGTCAAGGTTTCCACCATCAAATCCAAACGGTCAGGGCAGCATAGCACTTTAGCTTGCAACTGATCTACTAGTTCCCGAACACTAACACTGCGCAACAGATTATTTCTAGGCAGCATTCCCAATACTGGGATTTCTTGCCGTTCCAGAAACGGTTTCAATGTTGTTTTTACCCTTGATAGCTTGTCTTGGGGAATATCATTAATTAAAACTCCCAGTAAGCTTTCTCCCAGACGTTGCTTAGCAAATAACAACGCATCTGCTAGTAAAACTGAGTGAAAACGAGCCACCAATAAGACAGCAGCATCAATTGTCTGAGCAACTTTTGGTAATGATAAGTTAAACAGAGTTCCTGCACTCAAGGTTGCTGCTCCTTCCACCAAAACTACATCACTATTTAGTGGTTGGAGATAGTCTTGAAGAGACTGACGGTAATCGGTTGAGTCTTGTCCTCCCAAACGTTTTTCAATGGTTTCAGCATCCATAAACAGCAAAGGCGATCGCACCATGTTCTCTGGCAACTTAAGTATGTCAGTGATAAACTGGACATCTTCCTCTATGGTTGACCCTTGATTGCTACTCAAAAAGTTACCCAGTGGTTTACAGTAGGCAATCGTTATCCCTTTTGCTTGCAGTTGATCGGCAATTCCCAGGATCGTTGCTGACTTACCGCTGTAAGCTTCTGTTGACCCAATTAGTAAATACTTAGCGGATTTTGCCACCCCTTATTTACACTCCTATAACTAGAGAACTGGTTGTTTATTCATCAATGCGTAGCAGTTTGCGGTAGAATGCCTTGGAAAAATCCGTTATACGCAATCGCTTAAAGTTCATAATTACTTCGATTAAATAATTCACAAACTCAGAATTTTGCATAGTCAGTTCGTAACTGAGATCCGCGTTACCATCAAATTGTAATCGGCAACGAGTTAGTTCCGAAGGAAGATTAGATACAAACCAAGTAGCAACGAAGGGAATACTATCACCGCCTTCTATCTGGCGACGACCTTCCAAAGACCCTTGTTGGTAGAGGCTAATTGCTATAGGTAAAAGATTGCGTTTATTACCCTGGTAGTAGGGAACATAAATCCCGACAGCTCCTTTGTCGGCAGGCTTAAGTTTTTCGATCGACATGGCTGAATATCACTCAATTGCCGTTTATGGTATTGATATAACTATTCCTATGGAACAATATCCGTGATGGAAAACCCATCACGATCAGATGATCAGTCCAGGAAAATAAGTATTCTAATACATTACATTGAACTTTCCTATAGGTTAAGCTTATCCCCACAGTTTATAATAGGGGATGATGTGTTTATTCCTACAAGAAGTGTGGATAAAGGTTTATTGAGTCTCTAGTCTAGCCTCAACTGGGATTAGCCTTGCAACCTACTGGGTAAACCGATTTATACGTAGTAGAACGCTTACCAAACCAAGTGTAACGATTATCCCGAATCTGCTCGTAAACCTGATCGCCTAACGACTTCACCCCAGGCATTGCCCGATAAGCCGATACAAAGATATTCCCCAATGGCAATAGACGCCCAATCTCTTCAGCGGCATCACTTCCTTGCCATCGGCAATCATCAGAAGAAGCATCGATCAAAATCATACCCATCTCACACTCAAGAGGTGTTACCCGTAATTTGCCGCAAGCTTCTTTATCCTGCATGGGTATGTAATTAAATAGCTTGCCCTGATCCAGATTTTCTAATAGCTGTACCAGAGTCACACAAAGATTACAGTCGCCATCGTAAATAACGTGATATCCCATTGCTGCCTCTTTCCTAAATCCTAGTTTATCTGCCCCAAAATAGCTTATAACGCTATGTTTGACTACTACTGTAGTCCTAAAATTGCCGAAGCGTGCCCTATCAAGTTTCAATTGAATCGAACACCCACGCGGACCGGACCCGTGGCGAATTTAATTCGACGACTGTAAGCACACCGGGACGGAATTGCTCCATACCGCGCGCATAAAAGACAAAATTGAGGCTGATAACTTAATTGAACAGATTATTACAACTATAAACCTAACCTCCCTCACCTATACTCAGGAGGTCTGATGCAATGATAATACGATGGCGGCAATTATTGGTTAGAATAACAATTTGGCTAGCAGCTGAGATCATCCTCAACTTTCTGGGGCTGGACAATCTAGCTGACTACAGCGAGTTCATATACGAGCAGGAGGTTGCCCTATTAAGTCAATACACGGTTCCAGCCATTGAGAGGCTACCCCTTTCCTAGTAAACCTTGGTAGATATTTATAGCCAGTTCCTGTGAAGATGAAGTGATCAGGGGGTGATGGGTCGAGGGAGTGATAAGCTCTGAGGCATCTACATCATCTAATTTATATATCTAATTTATTGATTTTATTTTAATTTATATATTGAATCGGCTTGCGAAGCAGGCACGCAGAGGAGCAGGGGATAAGGTTAATCGGTATTTCGAGCTAACCTCTATGGCTTACAGGGCGAGATTTTACCCTTTCTTTCCCAGCAGCAGTGTCTTCGGCTACAGTTCTTTGAGCTATCTTGGATAAGAATTGTAAAAGAACACTTAGCTAGATGCAAAACGACAACAATTATTTCGGTCAACAAGGTTGACACATGAAACCCCGCATTATTATCTGTGGCTTGGGTCGCACTGGATACAAAATATTCCGCTTACTGAAGCAGCAGGGAGTAGCTGTTGTTGGAATCAGCAACAGAGTAATGCCTGGTGACGAAAACAATATTATTATTGGAGACTTGCGGGCTGTTTCTACCCTACTTGCCGCTGGACTCGAATATTCCCAAACCCTAGTTCTCGCCTGTAATGACGATGCTCTCAATCTGGCAATCCTGACTCAGGCACGAGTGATTAATCCCCGGATTCGGATCGTTAACCGATTGTTTAATAGCAGCTTGGGTACTCGTTTAGATCAGACCCTACCGGATCATGTCAGCATGAGTGTTTCTTCTCTAGCAGCACCGGTATTTGCCTTCGCAGCAATGGGGAATCGAGCCATTGGGCAACTCAAGCTACACAATCAAACCTGGCCGATACACGAAGAGATTATCACCGAAAGCCACCCTTGGATGGGAACACAGTTGAGTGACCTGTGGGATGAGCGTACGCGAATGTTGATCTACTACCTACCGATGGACTCGAACTTAGATCTAGTTTCCGCAGTAGCTCAGGGCAAACAGTTACAACCTGGCGATCGCTTAATTATTGGTACTCAGCCTCGGTTTCGTCCTAAACGCCAATCCTGGCTACAGAAACTGCTGAAAGTTTTCACAAACTTACAACAGTTTCAGCATCATGCTCAACCAATGTTAGTAGTGACCCTTTTCCTACTCCTGATAATTTTTACAGCCACATTGACTTATGTGTGTGTCAACTTAGAAACCTCTATTGTTGATGCTCTATATTTTTCTGTGGGTATGATTACGGGTGCTGGTGGTCAAGAAGAAGTAGCAGAAAAGTCCCCGGACACTATTAAGGTATTTACTGCTGTGATGATGTTAGTAGGGGCTGGTGTGATTGGGATTTGCTATGCTCTACTAAACGATTTTGTCTTAGGTACCCGACTCAAACAGTTTTGGGATGCTGCGAGAGTTCCCTACAAAAATCACTATGTTGTATGTGGACTGGGAAATGTAGGAGTCCAAATCCTCTACCAACTTCATGCCCAAGGCCATGAATTGGTGGTGATTGAAAGTAACCCCAACAATCGTTTCCTGAACATTGTTCGTTCTCTTGGTATTGCAGTCATTCACGGAGATGCCAGTTTACCTGCTACACTCACCGCAGCACACATCCAACGAGCAGAAGCCCTTTTAGCAGTTACTAGTGATGATACAGCCAATTTAGAAATTGCTCTTAGTGCCAAAAGTCTAGCTTCAAAATTGTCAGTGGTTGTCCGCAATCAAGACCCGCACTTTTCCCACATGGTACAGCAAGTGTTTGAATTTGAAGCAGTATTGTCTCCCACAGAATTAGCCACCCCTTCCTTTGCAGCTGCCGCATTAGGTGGACAAGTGTTAGGCAATGGTATGATTGGTGATACGCTTTGGGTTGCCTTAGCCACTAAAATTACCATCGAACATCCGTTCTGTGGACGCCGTGTTAAAGATGCTGCCAGGTCCGCTGACTTTGTACCACTGTATCTAGAAACTAAGTATCAAACGATTCATGGCTGGGATTTATTGGAAATTAACCTAGCCGCTGGTGATCTTTTGTATCTAACTATGCCAGCAGTTGGTTTAGAGCAATTGTGGCGCACAACACCGCCTCAAATGATGGTTAGGTAAGTTAAAAATGGAACCCATGGCATCTAATCGAATCTAATCTGCAAATCATGAACCATGAAGGATGAATGATACAACCCTAGCTATTCTCTAAGGTTCATCATTCATCACTCATTATCCATCATTACTCGTGCAGGATTAGTGCAGTTAGAAAATACCGACTAGAACAATGGAAGTCATTAAGAAACCAGCCAATATCAGAACCATACCAGGTAGGTTCAACCAATGTTTAACTTCCTGTGATCCTTGAGACCATTCTTCTTGCTGCAGTTGCATCTGCCGAATCACATCGGAAATTGCTTCAGCATCCTTGACATGGTGTAGTGCCTTGGTGTCACCATCAGGGTATTTCACTACGAAGTAAGTGGGAACTTTGATGTGATCCCCTGTAATATCAATCGTATCGACAGCAACCTGCTTCGCTTTTTCCTCAATAGTTTGGGGTTCAGTGGCAATTCTATCCCCTGGGTTAGCTGTTAACTTAACTCCCATTCCCATTGGTGATGCGTAGCTGACCATAGAAACCTCCAGATAGGTCAAAGTCTTTTATCTGGATTTTATTTTACGTAACTTGGAAAACAATTATTCAGCTTAAGCGCGATATTTTATTTATATTATCAATACTTTAGATTTTTTAGTAATTTAGTTAAGATTGCAGCGGTTTCCTGTAATCAAATGTAATCTAACAAATGTAATCTAGCAATTTTTTCTTGAAAATCGCCCTGACTCCGATAGCTCCAGCAATCCTGATTAAAAGCTGTTACTGTTTACGAATCGAATCGGATTGTTATAGATTAATGATTAATTTTTTGTTAATTTCCTTAACCCTTAAATTCACCTAGCTTATAGCGCAAAAAGGAACTTACTGCTCTAAGTCACTAGTTGTGTATAAATTTTATGGGTTGTGTTAAAAACTATAAACTATAAATAGTAATAGATAACTATGTTAAAAAAATGTAAATAAATGATTATTTTTGCTATCGGATGTTAAATTAAGGCGGCAACGATATCGCAATCCAATAAGAGAGCATCTATGGAACTTATTCAACTGTTAACTGAAAGCCTGGGAGTGCAAGAAAATCAAGCCCAAGGCGGAGCTGGACTTATTTTCCAACTGGCAAAGGACAAGCTGGGAGATGAGAGTTTTGCCCAAGTAGCGCAATATATTCCAGGGATAAATGATTTGCTCCAAGCAGCACCAAAAAGTGGTGGCATGATGGGAGCCTTGGGAGGATTAGCAGCATCAATGGGTGGTGAGGTTGGACAATTAGGCACTCTAGCTAGCCTCGTAGGAGGTTTTTCTCAACTAAAAATGGATAGTGGTATGATTTCCAAATTTCTACCGATTGTCCTGTCTTTCGTTCAAAACCAAGGTGGGGACGAGATCAAAAACCTTTTGGCAAAAGTGTTGAGCTAGAGTGATTGATTGGATGGCTGAAATGTGATGGTAATCAGGGATCAACCCAAGACTTGGGTATGTTTTCCCAAAGTAGGGGCATCAAGGAGATCAGGGGGAAGATTTTAGGTGGTGACTTAATTTCATTCTTGATGCTTCATCCTTGATGCTTCATCCAGACAAGACACTGGTTCAGCTGATCTTGCATAGTCTGAAGATCAGTATGATACCGGCGTCCATGTCCTGGTAATACCCACTCGAAGGAGTAGTTGGTTAACGTCTCCATTGACTTGATTAATTCCTCCCAGGAGTACCAGCAGTGGCGACGAAAGGCAATCAGTTGCTGAAGTTGATCAGACCAAGCAAGATGGTCACCGGTGAAGAGAAATTTGTTGTTGTACAGTAGAACAGTGTGACCTTTGGTGTGACCAGGAACTGGGATAATCAACAGGTCTTTGTCTAAGGGATAAGGCTCAGAACCAGTGAGCTGAATTTCCACATCACGGGTATCAGTGGTAATGTCATCTCTATGCAAAATGCGTTCGCACTGGAAATGCTGTCTGTATTTGTGATGATCTGCCACATCATCGCGATGGGTCAGGTAAATGTAACGAATCCCACCCATTGCCTCTAGACGTTTGACCAGTGGTGGTGTAAAGCGGGGAGAATCGATTAAAATATTGCCTTGGGGGCGTTTGATCAGGTAGCTAGCCGCACCGTAGGAGTTTTCTGAATGGTAGCCGCAATGGTAGACTTTGTCTGCCACTGGTATCGGGAAACTCTGCTGAGCGTCTTTAATCTCTATAGGTTTCTCAACAGTACCAATAGAAGAGGTAGGACAAGATAATAGGGCTTGAAGAGCTCTCAATCGTTCTGTATCATTAGCAGGTTGATGATAAACCGCAGACTGCTGATCAGCACGATGAAACACTTCCGCAGTCATCCAACGGCAGGCATCACAATCAATACAGCTGCTATCCACGTAAAAGTCACCAGTGATATTTTGAGCGCGGCGTTGGTTGAGATTAGCCATAACTGTCTAGGTCATAGGGATTGCGCTTGGTACCAGGGGATATAGCTATTTCAATTGTAGCCAAAACGGGATTAACCAAAGCGCATTTTTAACCCAACTATGATTTTTAACCCAACTATGTAGGACAATAAGGCAATACCCGAACCTCTTAGCATCTCGTGACTAAATTTCTGTTTGTAACTGACCTTGACAATACTCTAGTAGGGGATGATGAGGCTCTGCTTAAACTGAACCCTCTGCTAAGTCAGCATCGCCAAGAACATGGTACAAGAATCGTTTATGCTACAGGGCGATCCCATAGTTCCTACCACCAGCTGAAAGCCGAGAAGCCACTTATTGATCCAGATGCTCTGATCACCTCTGTGGGTACAGAAATTTATGATAATGATGGCCAAGATACGCCCAATCCAGACTGGTGGTCCAAGTTATCTGAAGGCTGGGATCGGGACATGATTGTGGAAACGGCTGCCCAGTATCCTGACTTAATTCCCCAAGTAGAATCAGAACAACGTCCCTTTAAAGTCAGCTATCACCTGACCGAAGAAGCAGCTTTGAGGGTGCTACCTCAACTGGACTCTCAGCTTCAAGGAAGGGGTGTTAATTTCAAGTTGATCTATAGTGGTGGGAAAGACTTAGACATTCTACCCAGCAATAGCGATAAAGGTCTAGCAGTAGAGTTTTTACGACAACAGTGGGGAATTGAGTCCGAACGGACAGTGGTTTGTGGCGATTCAGGAAATGACATTGCCTTATTTAGCGTTGGCTTTTCCCGAGGAATTATAGTGGGTAACGCCCGACCAGAACTTCGCCAGTGGTACGAAAACAACTCAGCCGATTACCATTACCTGGCTAAAGCTAACTGTGCAGGTGGTATAATCGAAGGTTTGAATTATTTTAGCTTTTTGTGTCAGTAATGGTCGCCAATAATTAAGAAGTAGTTACAAGTTGCTGGTTGTTAGAGTTACAAGTTGCAGGTTGGTAGGTTGCAGGTTAATCGAGTTACAAGTTGCAGGTTAATCGAGTTAACAACTTGCAGGTTGGTAGGTTGCAGATTAATCAAGTTACAAGTTGCAGGTTGGTAAGTTGCAGGTTATGCTCTCAACTATCCTTCACTATTTTCGTGGTGGAGTAAAACCTTAAACCAACCTTGGCCAATAGGCCACGCGATCGCGTTCAACCAAATAACCTCCCCTACTTCGGACGCCAAAGGCGAACAACCAAATCACCTTAAACCTTAAACCTTGGCCAATAGGCCACGCGATCGCTCGATTGCGGGACTTCAACCAACCTTCAACCTTCAACCAACCTTCAACCAACCTTCAACCAACCTTCAACCAACCTTCAACCAACCTTCAACCAACCTTCAACCTTCAACCAACCTTCAACCTTCAACCAACCTTCAACCTTCAACCAACCTTCAACCTTCAACTAACCTTCAACCTTCAACTAATGATCAGCTATCTCAAGGGGACAGTAGCTAGCATTCAAAAAAGCACTGGTAATCGCGTCACTCTGATTCTAGATGTCAACTACATTGGGTATGAAATACAAATCACTCGCCGTTTGTCCCAGGAGTTGCCCGTAGCTTTATCGGAAAAAACCGTGCAAATCTTCACCCATTTGCAAATCCGGGAGGAGCAACAGGTGCTATACGGTTTTGCTTCAGCCGCTGAGCGGGATTTGTTTCGTCAGTTAGTTAGTGTCAACGGTATTGGTGCTCAATTAGCGATCGCACTACTGGACACCTTGGGACTGCCTAATTTAGTCCAAGCGATTGTCACAGGTAATATTCGTGCCTTATCCAAAACCCCTGGTGTGGGTAGCAAAACCGCTGAACGCATTGCTCTAGAACTGAAAACGAAGTTGGCTCAATGGCATAAGGTATCGGAAGTAGAGTCCCCACTATCTGCTAATAGACTCTCACCAGGAATTCAGGAAGATGTGGAGATGACCCTGTTAGCTTTGGGATATGAAAATGATGAAATCGCTCAAGCACTCCATGCTATTAGTGAGGATGCTCAGGTAGCTAAAAGTAAGAATGCGGAAGATTGGATTCGAGAAGCGATCGCTTGGTTGAGTCGCTGATCATGTTCCTGATCCCACTGATAAATATAGCGATTCTAAATATAGCGGTTCCATGAGTAACCTACATCAGGATCAGCGCTACTACCGGGAGAGTGGCAATAGGGGGAGGAGGTTGAAGAAATTTGGGTCTACCTCATCCAACAACAGAACCGCTATAATCTGACTGCAACCTGCAACCTGAAACCTGCAACCTGCAACCTGCAACCTGCAACCTGCAACCTGCAACCTAATAAATTACCCTTCCAGCACGAAATCCTTTAAGAGTCTGGGGCAAAAACGAACAACCTAGGGGTTTAGATTGTGGTAGATCGCAATCAAGACAATCGGGAGTAGAAACTTTTACTCGTCGAGGAAACTTGACATGGAAGGTAGACCCCTTACCCACCTTACTCTCTACCGTAATCGTTCCTTGCATCAACTTGACTAAAGATTCTGTAATTGCCAGTCCTAAGCCGGTACCCGAGTATTTGCGAGTTGTGGTTTGATCAATTTGTTGGAACTCCTCAAAAATATGCTCTAAGTTATCCTGGGCAATTCCAATTCCTGTATCCCTAACAGTGAGAATCAGCCAGTCGGTGGAAATTTCCTTGACTACCACCTCTATCCTGCCAATTTCGGTAAACTTAATGGCATTGGAAACCAGATTGGCCAAAATCTGCCGCAGGCGGAGGCTATCATTGATTACGATGGGATTTTGTAAATTGGTTTGGATATATAACCCTAAATCCTTCTGATCGGCTAGGCAACGGAATTCATTAATAGTTTCTTTGATCAACCTGTCCAAATGCAAACTTTCCAAGGTTAACTCCAGACAAACTGCCTCAATTTTGGACAGGTCAATCATATCCTTGATTAGAGTCAGTAGATGTTGAGCATTATTCACAATGCGCTCGATTATATCTGCTTGTTGGTGGGTCAAGGATCCCTGACGCTGACGCAATAGCAGCTGAGAAAAGCCAATAATGGCATTCATGGGAGTTCGTAACTCATGGGATATCGTAGAAACAAACTGGGATTTCAATCGTGCTGCTTCCAACAATTGCAGGTTCTGTAGCTTGAGGGATGCATCTCTCCTTTCGAGTTCCCGATTCTGGCGAGCCAGCATAGTGTTCTGAAACTCTAAACGTGCTTCTTGCTCCTCTAAGGCTTCAATCATACGAGCATTATCAATTGCGATCGCGGCTTGTTCATTAATCATGCGAGCATTATCAATTGCGATCGCAGCTTGTTCACCCACTGCTCCTAGCAGATTCCGACCTGATTGGTCTAATGCCTCTGGGTCTTCCCAATTGCCAATAGCTAGTACTCCCAAGCGTCCTGCTTGCACAGACTCAATCGCCACAGCGTAAATAGCTGTAGGTACTTCCTCTTCCGGATGCCGGTAATCCCAACTCTTGCGCTGAATTAACTGAGATTTTCCAGTTAAAAAGACTTGAGAGAGTAACCCTTCCTCAAGGGGCAAGATGTCTTCCCAGAGGAAATTTTGTGTATCCATTCCGTCGGTAACCCTTAAAACCTCAGGGTTACCGACGGAATTATTGAGAATGATGAAACAAAATTCAACCCCAGCAATCGCTTTAACTACCTCCGATACGATCTCTTGCAATAGATTTGGAAGGTTAGTCAGCCGTTGATTGAGGAGATTAGTCAACTGGTGTAGGGTTCTCAATTGGTTTTGCTGTTCATTGAGAATTCTAATTACCTGCCTGAGATCATCACTCGCCTGGTTTGCCTCTCGGTATAACCGCGAATTTTCAGTGGCTAGGGCAGCGCGACTAGCTAAATCCTCAGCCAACTTGACATCGAGCTCATTGTAGCGGCGACCTGAGTCACTCCTGACAAACCAAATTGAGCCCAAGATTTGTGAACCCATTCGTAAAGGTACACAAATGTAAGACTTAATTTTCAATGCCTGTAACATCCTGAGATGGTCAGGATCCTCAGCAGCAGCACTTAGGAATTGATCAGAAACCTCAAAATAGGTATCCGTACAACCTGTACGTAAAACCTTGCCATTGCCATACTCTTCATCCCCCTGGGGAGGGTAGCAACGGTGCAGTTTCCAAATCAACTCCTCTTGCTCTGGGTTAACATGGGCAACCGCAAGACGCTGGTAAGACTCGGGAGTATCATAGCTATCAATTGGCGATACTACATCAATGGCACACCAATCAGCAAAGCGAGGGATTACCAGCTGCACTACATTGTCCAATGTAGTCTGGTAATCGAGGGAAGCTGAAAGTACAGCAGAAGCCTCCGCCAGAAATCGCTGGGATTGTTCTGCTCGCTTCTGCTGAGTAATATCAGTAATTACACCAGACATCCGGAATGGTACTCCTTGATCATTCAACTGGGCTTTGCCACGAGCAGTACAGTAGCGATCTTCTCCAAAAGCAAAGGGTAGGTGAAATTCTACATCCAGTTCAAGATAATCTTGTTGGTAACTAGCTACCGCCTTAGTAACTTTGAGTAGATCTGAGGAATTTAGTAACTTAAATAACAGATCAGGAGAAAAGTTATGGTGGTACTTCCCTATCTGTTCAGCCGACAAGCCAGTAATTTCATAGAAGCGGTCATTACAATACAGTTGTTTAGTGATCAGGTTCCAGTCCCAGATCCCGTCATTGGAACCTTCTAGCACCAAGCGGTAGCGTTCTTCGCTTTCTTTGAGCCGCTGATGAGCTATGAGCGCTTCCCGTTCTGCGCGGTAGAGGCGAACCGCATTAGAGATACTACGTAAAAGCTTTTCGGGTGAGATTTGGCTTTTGGTCAGATAGTCCGATGCTCCAGATTTGATCAGCTCAACCGCAATTTGCTCGTTAATTTGCTCGTTCCCCTGGTTACTCAAAACAATCACAGGCACTTCAATGCCAGCATCACGGATTTGTTGAACCAGAGTCAATCCGTCGCCATCCGGTAAGTTATAGTCCAATAGAATGCAGTCCAAACTCGGTTGGGTAAGGGTAGAGTTGGCGCAGCGTGATGCGATGATCGACAAGGCGCTTTTGCTGTCAACTGCAACAGCTATTTTTACGGGTATACCCCCTCTGTTAAGAGCTTTAATGATGGCTTTGCAGTTAACTTGATCATCCTCTACGATAAGTAGTCTGATAATCTCGTCCATGATTTAGCGGTTGAGCTGTTGTGATTGATTATTGGCTAATGATTAGTGGATAGTTGGTAGTAACAGTTCTTGACTGACAACCGACACCTGAAGATGCTAATTAATTATATTTAGCCGACTATATTGATTCAGTTTAGGTATTCCCCAAATTTAGTCAACCATTAGGACTTGACAATGTCTCCACGTCGCTTTAAATTGTAGGCTTCTACCTTACCTCCGTACTAGTCAGAGGGCTTCAGTAAAAATACTGATCTGACTAGGTAGAGGAAATCCCAAGGTTGTTTAGTATCACCAGAACATCTGACTAGTCGATGATAATCGACTACCCATGAGTATACTTGTCTAAAAACTGCCTTGATTAGTAATTTCACTGACCTAGGGGATGAAGCAATCCGATTGCAATGAATCAATGCTAATTTTCCAATGGTATTTCCTGAGAAACAAACTCCCTGAGATAGATTTTTTATGGGGTTTTACCGCCTATTCTATCCTGCTGTTGGATCACGGTTCGTAGGATGCTCTGCAGATGACCATAAAGAGTAGGATTTATGGGAATTAGTCATTTTCTGCTGGTGAGGCTACCGCGCGTTACTTAATAAGCGCATTTGATCCGCCTGTGGGCCATGCTAAGCAAATGGCTACGCTACGTGATAGGTGAGCTTTCCGCTGTTTGTGCGCTTCTCTTGGTGCGCGTTCCCTTGGCGAGGAAACCTCGCCGGGGTCGCACCGCTTCTGCATTAAGAATCAAATTCCCGGGTCGGTGCGCCTTTCGGCAAAGCCGACCCGGGGCGCGAACGGGCGCGCACCTGTTGAGAATTTCCTCTAACCGTTGGAATGGGAAATCGTGCCAACCCCTATGACAAGTGGTTTTGGCACCACTAACCCCTTATACTCATAAAGTGTAAAGATTATAATAAGTAACTACCCATAGGTGCGCTCTTACTTGGCGAATTAAATTCGCCACGGGTCGCACCTCCTGTAACTTCTCAAGAACTTTATATCTGATACCGTAATAGTTTTTGACAAATGCTTTCATTCCAGCTAACTTTAAGTGATCGTTGCCAAGAGATGCTCTTTTGGAAACTCTATCCCAAACTCATAAATATCTACAACTACCAATAGGTGGAGATAATGAGGATTTTTACCAAAACTTTACAAAGTTACTCTAAAAATCAATAAACTATAAATCTCACCCCCCTAGACGTTAATGATGGGTAAAATTCGTGTGGCTCTCATTGAAGACCATGATCTGACTCGGATGGGTCTGCGAACAGCCCTCCAACAAAACGGTGAAATTGAATTGGTGGGCGAAGCAGCCAATGCTACTGAAGGACTAAAGTTACTCGCGGAATCTAGACCAGATATCGGAATTGTCGATATTGGTCTTCCTGACATGGATGGAACTGAATTAACTAGACAATTCAAAGAGTTTCAAGCTAAACAGGATGATTCTAAACAGGATGATTTCCCCACCAAGATTATGGTACTGACCTTGCAGGATGATCAAGAAGCTGTACTAGCAGCTTTCGCTGCTGGAGCTGACTCTTACTGCATGAAAAATATAACTTTTGATCAATTGGTAGAAGCTCTGAAAGTGACCTATGAAGGTAATGCTTGGATTGATCCAGCCATTGCCAGAATTGTACTTGAGCAGATCAAACCAAGTAAACATACTCAGCATGCTGACGCTAGTGAAACGATCGCTATCCATGCTG
Source organism: Moorena sp. SIO3E8 (assembly GCF_010692445.1). NCBI lineage: Bacteria > Bacillati > Cyanobacteriota > Cyanophyceae > Coleofasciculales > Coleofasciculaceae > Moorena > Moorena sp. SIO3E8. Next base: position 29,306 of record NZ_JAAHHM010000065.1, read on the forward strand.
CTCCCAATGAATACAATCAAATGATTGAAGCTTATCCTTTAACGGAAAGGGAATTAGAGGTTTTGCAGTTGATTGTAGAAGGTTGCAGCAATGCTGTGATTGCAGAAAGGTTATATATCACTGTGGGAACTGTCAAAACTCATGTCCGAAATATCTTGAATAAACTCTGTGCGGATGACCGTACCCAAGCAGCTGTCCGTGCCCTCCGCTCTGGCTTAGTTATTTGAGATTATACCATAGAGTAACCTTTGACAGTTATAAGGTTAGTTGGTTGAAGGTTGAAGGTTGAAGGTTGAAGGTTGAAGGTTGAAGGTTGAAGGTTGAAGGTTGAAGGTTAGTTGGTTGAAGGTTAGTTGGTTGAAGGTTAGATGGTTGAAGGTTAGTTGGTTGAAGGTTAGATGGTTGTTCGCCCTAGGGGTCCGGTGTAGGGTAGGTTGAACATTAGAGCCTTAACAACTCAAAGCCGGATGTATAATTTGCAACCTATAACTGGCAAGCTGTAACCTTCAACCTACCCTACGGGAACGCCAAAGGCGAACAACCTTGGCCTTTCGGCCACCCGTGCGCGTTCAACCTGTAACCTTCAACCTGTAACCTTCAACCTGTAACCTTCAACCTGTAACCTTCAACCTGTAACCTTCAACCTGTAACCTTCAACCTGTAACCTTCAACCTGTAACCTTCAACCTGTAACCTTCAACCAACCTGTAACCTTCAACCAACCTTAAACCTTCAACCCAAATGACTATCAAGGTCTACCTTGCTGCCATCTAGCGATCGCTTCTTGGGCAGCCCCATAGTAAGGGGTATCTTTTGGGACTAATTTTGCTGTGTTAATTGCGGAGAGAAACTTGCCTCGCGAGGCACGGGACTTAGCAATCCCATAAATCTTATCGCTAGCTTGAGCAATTAACGCTTGTGCTGTGGCATACTTCGGTTGACCCGGTGGAATCTTACGCAGGGTTGCGATCGCACGATTATAACTAGATGCTTGATTACGTTGCACTTGTTTGATGGCTGTTTGGATAATCTGTTGATTCTGGGACTTCTGTTGAGAGAGAATCTGCCACTGTTTAATAGCATTGTTAGCCAAAGCATAAACAGAAGGGTTATCTTCAGGAACTAGCTGGGCAGCTGCGATCGCTCCTTCAAAATCACTTTTTTTTGCCCGTTTCGTGGCTAGAGCCAAAATTGACTGACTCCAACGAGTGATATATTTTTGTGTCTGCTCATAAAGAGGATCCCCAGGTTTTACCTGACGGGCAATTGCGATCGCATCGCTATACACAGATGCCTGTTTCGGTTCAACTAATTGTCTTGCCTGGTCCAAAGCTGCTTGATTCGCCTTGATCAGACTCGGTTCCAGGGATTTCTGTGGTTTAGTTTCCAGGGGTTTACTCTTAGAATTTGGCAAGGGAGCTGGAGTTGCCTGGGATTTTGACGCTGTAGGCAATGTTACTGGGGAATTCCTGACCTGATTAGTCTCTGGTACTGTGGTAGTTAATCTGGTAGTCTCTGTGTTTTTGATAACCTGCTGAGTAATCAAGCCTTCCTGGTTACGGACAACAGTTAAGCTCACTAGTCCTAACAACAAAGCTATACCACTACCCCAAAACAACCATTCTCGCCATGAGGATAACTCTTCTGTATCAGTTTGAGGCTGACTGTCTGAATAAGAAACTAAAGCTACTGAGTCAGATAAGGTTTGGTTTGAGCTGTCAGTGTTAGTGGGTGAATAACTATTCGGGTTTTGCGTTACCACCGATAAAGGTTTTTTTGTAAATTCACTCTCAAGGTGCGCGCCTCCAAGGCCGGGGAACCCCGCCTTGGGTGGCACCTCAAGATTATTGCCATCTTCCGAAAAAACGACCTTAGTAGCTTTTGAGTCAGTGATCGGGTCAGCCCATTGATTTTCTGGTGGTGAGCTTGCCCCTTCAGGCCAAATGTGTTGTTGTCGATACTCCTGTAAAGGAATCACCGTAAGAGGAATCTGAACTGGTCGCCAATGGTGTTGGCTCAACTCCGGTAAGCGCTCCCTGAGATACTCTTCAAGATTCTCAAGGGTAATGTCAGTATGATAGTAACGCAGTGCTTCTAGAAGTGCTGAGGTGAATAAGCCATTCCCTAGAGCCGAAGCTTCGTGAGAAAACTGGTTGAGTTGACTAGAAAGTATCAGGGAAATACCCATTTGGTAGGCTAATTCCACTGTTTCAGCACCAACCGGTTCACCAGATGGCATTCCCGGTGATCGGTTTATGTCTAACAATACCAGGATTTTATTGCTCCCCATAGTCTTGAGAGAGGAAAACAGGCATTCTATTGGTATACCTGTTCCTGGAATGTCATCTGGGTTGCCATCAATCGGCATGAGGTAGTCAACGTTATCCCAACTGACCCCGCAGCCACTGAACAAGAACCAACGCCAACTTTCTCGGGAAGCTGGACTCTGGCGAATCCTGTCGAGACATCTTAAAATATTTTCTCGGTTGGGGTAGGTTAAAACATCATCAATCGGTGGTGAAGTATCAGTTAATAAAAGAAACTCACTGGGTTGCAGATGAGCTTGGTCTACAAAAAAACCTTGTAGTCTTTGAGCATCTGCTTGACCATAGTTTAGAGGTTGTAAGAACTGATAGTGGTTGATGCCAATTGCTATACCAGCGTAATTTGCCATTTACCCCATACCCTAGCGCCTGAAACTCGTAAATTTTATACCTAATTTTAGGTATGCCTAAATTTATTACTATTGCTTTAGTTTCCCCTTACAGGCAAATTCTAATTTAACCCTGTTTAGCTTAACCTAACGGCTTAACTTTATTAATTAATTAATTATAACACTATCGAACCTAGTCCACCTTTCAAGGCTCTCGAAGTACTTTCTGTCAATCTAGTGGATGTAAAGATTTTCCTTCATGATAAGAATTGACCTTTTTTCAGCCTAATCAGAGGATACAAGACTATGTTATCCAAAGTAATCCGGCTATTGGTGTTACCCGGCTTAGTAGGGGTTAGTTGGTTGACGACAGTTGCCATTGTTCCCCAAAGCGCCGAAGCCAAGACAGCCCGTATTAATGTTACCCTGAATCGTGAGCCTGATGAAACTTACCAAGGCTTTATGCGCCGTGCTGAAGTAGTTGCTAGAGCAGCAGCTCAACGCAGCTTCGATAGTGATATTTTGACTACAAAGGTAGCGATTACTATTCTAGGGCAAAATCAAGGAGAAATTGCCCCAGTCTTGTTGTTAGAAGTCAGCCGTCCATCCTGGCAAAGACGACCGGATGCCAAGTATTGGGCAACTTATTTTCCCAATACCCAGTTCCTACTGCGAGTTGAGGAACCTGATTTTTCCCCTCAAAGTCAACCACAGTCACTGGAACCAGCTTCCCCAAGTCCTCAGGAACCACCAGCCAACAACCAGGCTCCTGAGCCGCCAGCCAACAACCAGGCTCCTGAGCCACCACCAGCCAACAACCAGGCTCCTGAGCCGCCAGCCAACAACCAGGCTCCTGAGTCATCATCACCTGACAACGAGATAGAAGACCGAGATACAAGACAATAAAATAAGATAGAAAAGCTGTCTAACAAATTAAATAATTTATACTTATGGCTGTTCCTAAGAAGAAAACCTCAAAATCCAAACGGGATAAACGTAAAGCTAACTGGAAGCGCAAAGCGCATCTGGAAGCACAAAAAGCCCTCTCTCTCGGTAAAGCAGTCCTGAGTGGGCGTTCTAGCTTTGTTTATCCAACACAGGAAGAAGAAGACGAAGAGTAGGTTTACTACTCCCCACCGGGCTTCGGACGGCGTATCGCTTTTTCCCCATGGTTCCGGTGGGTTAGGTATCACGAAGACAAAGCGCTATACACCCTGTTGCCCTAACACCTCTGAGACTTTCGAGTCTCCAAGCTACTTACCTAGCTTAATAGATCTGAAGCTAATACTGAAGCTAGGCGTGATAGTCCTCACTTATCAAGGAGTGCTGTCTTCTGAGCGCCGTTAATAAATTTTCAAAATTTTCTAGCCTCATTATCAGTATCCTGGTCAGTATATACCAGGTAAAGTCAAACCCCCAACCCCTACCGGACAACTATCTGATGTCACGGGTTGCTGGGGATTGAACTGGCATATCTAAACTTGATTTCTGTTCGTTAACTTTTGGTGGTTAACAATTAACAGAAAATCATGATTCGGGCTGTGGCAATTAGATGTACCACAGCTTAATACCATTGAGTTGAGTTTTAAGTAAGTGCCAGACAATTTACCCAAAATTTTTAAGGGTTAATTGTTAGATTTTGCAAGTCAATTTTGCAAGTCAATTTTGCAACTCAATTTTTCATCTCAATGGTCAGTAACCAATCATAATTTAGTAACTCCAGCAAGAATTGCCCAATGATAAGAAAAATTTTAATATCTGTAGCTGGTCGGGGACTGTGTGAAGAAATGTTCAACATGTTGGCCGAAATTCCTGCCATACAACAGGCATCGGTCACAGTCCTACATGTAGTGCCTCCTCAAGTCACAGCAGAAGCCATGTCAGCTAAGTTAGAAGAGGGGGGTAAAATTTTAGCAGATGCGGTCAAGTCGTTAAAGGTTGACCCCAGCAAAATCACTCCCAGACTGAAACAAGGAGACCCTAAAAATATCGTTACCCAAGTGGCAGACGAAGAAGAAACCGACCTGATTATTATGGGTTCGAGAGGACTAACTCGCCTAGAAGCGATTTTAGAAAACTCCGTTAGCCAATATGTGTTCCAATTGTCCTCCCGCCCAATGTTGTTGGTCAAAGACGATGTCTACGTCAAACAAATCAGACGGGTTATGGTCGCAATGGATAAATCTGATGCTGCTCAAAATTCCTTCGAGTTGGCTCTATCCCTAGTGCGAGATATGAAGAATGCTCAACTATATCTAGCTCGTGTCATCCCCGAAGCCAAACCTGACCAACTGATGAGCAATGCAGAAGCAGACCCAGTTCTGGCAGACGCAGCAGCAAAAGCCAAAAGGCTAGGTGTTTCTTACCGTTGTGTTCTAAGTGGCGGTAAGGCCGGACCAGGAATCTGCGAGTTAGCAGAGGACAAGAACATCGACTTGCTGATTCTCGGTTCTCCTGACCGTCGCCCTTCTATCGCCAAGAGTTTAGTAGATTTAGATCGATTACTGGGGAATTCTTTATCAGACTACGTCAGAGTCAAAGCCAATTGCCCAGTGTTGTTATCACGCACAACTACTTGAAGCAGTAAGAAGCAGTAAGTTATTAGCCATTAGCCATTAGTCATTAGTCATTAGTCATTAGTGATTAGTATTGCTAGTAAACCTCTTTTTGGTTACAACTTGCTTAAAAAGGGTTCATGATCAAGGCTTAATGACAAAGGGTTAATGACTAATTATTTAAACTTCCACCTACTTGAGATTTCACATACTTTAGTGGTGGGAGGGAGAGTCATAAATCGAGTAACAATAGCTGACTTATCCCGCCTACTTTAGTGGCGTGATAAGTCAACTTCACCGTTATTTAATTGAAATTAATTAGACAACGTTAGACAACGTTAGACAAAAAACCCCTTGGACTTTCATCCTGGTAAGAATCCCACGCTGACCTTTAGGTGACATACTCCTACACTGACTGTTACTGGCAGTGCCAGACGCTACGGGAACGATTTCAGTGTAGGCTTCTTGCCAACTCCACCCAACGGTTAGGATACAAGGCCGTAGGCCACGCTACGCGAACGGCAAGCTTTATTAACGACACGGGATGCCCCTCCGCACCGGAACAATACAAAAGGTTCTTTTTTTTTAATTAGTAGGTGGCGGTTAGCTCTTAATTTATTTCCCTACTACTTCCATTATAGACGATTATAGACGATAGCAAAGTATCAAAGTTCCGCCTCCGCCATTCATCCCACGCCGATCTTGCTCCTAGGTCGCCGTGCGGCTCGAACGATTCGGAAGTGGGGCTTCTGGCGGATGAAGCTAACTAGTTTCCTGAGCCTTCACGGCTCGCGGTTTGGATATAAAGAATTAGCAGGAAAACCGCAGGCACCAGCACAAACAAAATGCTGGCAACAAACCCTAGATCGTTAACTTGCATGATTATTAGTTCCTCTAAATCGTTTTTAACCCACGCCCTATAGGATACCATTAACACGGCTGTTCGCGAAGCGTCGCCTTCGGCGAATCGAAATAGAAGATTGAAATATAAGCCTGGCAAGAGGAAATCCGGCTCATGGTAGATAAGCGGGTTGAAAATCCTGGTGAGATACATTCCATTGTCTTAGCTTTATTCCCTAGTCCCTACTCCCTACTCCCTGCCCTTTGGGCTACGCTACGGGAACAAACCCAAGAAGAAACCACCTCACCCAATTGATAAATGTTATAAACCCTGTTATAAACCCTATGTAAGCTTCTATACAAGGAGTGGGAATTCAACTGACAATCTCTCGCCAGCTAGCCCTTAAAATCTCTTGCTATGGTTAGATGGCAGCAGATGGGGATTTGCTCTTCAGGGTTGGTTTAGTTTTAACACTCACCGGTCCATTCACCAAGACTTGACAGGCTAATCGGTAAGTATCTGGCTTTTTCTTTAGTTTCCGATTTTCCACCTCAGTTCTAGGGGATAAATTTTCTATCCCTGCCACAATTTCCACAATACAGGTACCACATTGACCATAGCCGCCACAGTTCACCAGTTTGCCCCGAAACGTGTAGAGATCTATGCGATTTTGCAGCATTTTCTCTCGTAAGTTCGCTCCATTGGCAGCAATGACTTCTTGGTCTTCCTTGACAAATTTGATATTAGCCATGATTTGTCCCAAGTCTGATCTTATTTTCTGATAGTATTTCTATTTTATTAAGGAATGTTAAAAAAATAAGCATCCCTGGTTAATGGTTCATGGCTAAGTTGGCCATAAACCATTAACCTTAAACCAGATGAGGTACTCTGTCAATTGAGTTGTGAGAGTTAGGGCATGGTTAATGGTATTAGATGTTAAAGGTTAGTCCTTAATGGCTAATACCTAAGGTCTAATACTTAGGCTCTCATACCTAAGGTCTAATACTTAGGCTCTCATACCTAAGGTCTAATACTTAGGCTCTCATACCTAAGGTCTAATACCTAGTGCCTAATCCTTAGGATCTAATACCTAGTGTCTAATTGGGAGGAGTCTAGTTTACCCCTTCATTCAATTTTGATGGAATACTACGGAATATCAGTAACTTTACTGTCTGGTAGATTACTCACTGCCCGTTGCAAGTTGGCCAAAGCGCGGTTGTAGCCCAGAATTGCAGTAAGTTGGTTAATCCTAGCCCGGGTAAGGGCAGTTTGCTGGTTAATTACGTCGGTTTGGGTACCAACCCCTGCCTGAAATCGTAACCGAGCTAGCCGGAGACTCTCTTCTGCTACTTCTAGGGCAAAGGATGCGGTTTCAATACTCTCTTCATTGGAGTTTAATTGAGAATAAGCTTGTTCGATCTCAAAGCGTATTTGATCCCGTTGGTTAGCAAAACTGCTTTCAGCTACGGCAACATCAATATCTTCCTGCTTTGCTCTGGCCATGGCTGCTCCGCCATCAAAGAAATTCCACTGGAATTGTGCCCCTACCGAGTAACCATCACCAAAACCCAAAGTATCATTTAAGTCATCCAATAGGTCGATTTGACCAAATACACTCAACTGGGGCCTGACCGCAGCCAGAGCAATGGTGCGCTGTTCCTTGTTGATCTTTCGTTGTACCAGTTGCTGTTCTAACTCAGATCGGTTTTTATAAGACAGGATCAGGCTCTGTTCTAGAGATAAATCCCAACTTCCAGCAATTTCGATGGGATCGGCTGCGGTAATTTCTGCGGATTGAGATAAGTTTAATAACTCCGCCAGCTGACGTCGGGCTATACGTTGGTCACTCAGAGCGTTGGTCAACCCTTGAGAGTCATTGGCTAGCTCAACCTGCTGTTGCAAGACCTCAAATCGGGTTCCTAAACCAGCTTGTTCCAGTAACTCGGTATCCCGTAGAATCTGAGCGGATTCGGTGACTGCCGCTTGGGAAATCTCAACTCGAGCATCAGCTTCTTGCAAATTGTAATAGGCAAGGGTGACCTGAAGTCGAATCTCTTCAGAGAGGCGTTCTACCTCCAGCTGCTGTAAGTTTAGCTGTTCCTCAGCTAGACGGACTTGTGCTGGTCGTTGCCCACCAGTGTATAGGTTATAATTTAAACTTAGGGTTGCAGTGAAACTTCCTGACGGCCCAGGGTTTGGCGTACGCTGAGCTGGTGGCACAGTCTCTTGACCTTGAGCGTCACGTGTTGCCTGAGCACTTATCTGGCCTCTTGCACCCTGTCCATAATCAATTCGTGCACTTGTTGACAAACTGGGATACCAAGCAGTTAAGGCTTCTTGAAGAACAAACTGATTACGTTCCAAGTTCAGTTGCGCTTGCTGTAATTCCTGATTATTACGCTTTGCCAATTCTATGGTCTGTTGGAGGGTAATTGGCTGTGTGACATCTATCTGCACTTCCTGGCTTTGGGTGGGAAATGATAACGGATTGGGGTCAGGATCAAGAAACTCTGGCGCTGAGGTTCCAGAGGTTCCTGAGCTTCCAGAGGTTTGTGACATTAACTCAGGGTTTTCCCCTGTGGCAGATTCAACTACCGTATCCTCACCAACGTCTACGGATTCCGATGGCGCTGCCAGCTCAGCCACAGCAGGAATCGACTCCTCTTGGTTTGCCTGATCACTAGGCAGGATGGTTTGATCAATAATTTCTTGGACTAATTCTGCTTCTGAAGGTGAGGAATCTACAGAGGAAATAGACTCCTGTTGCTCTGGTTGCTTGGGAGCTGGGGTAGTGTTATTGATGACTTCTAGCACTAGCTCCCCTCCCTCTGGGTTTGGGGCTGCTTCTGTTAAGGATTCTTGGTTAGGTGTAGCTACTGAGTTATTCTGAGGCTTAGTAAGTGATGGTAAATCTTCTGAGGCTCCGGATTCCATGCCGCTCAAGGCAATTGCCGTCCCCACACCTACAGCTAATATATAACGAAAAGTTGGCATAGATTTTACAGTTGATTTTAGTCTTAGCAGAACTACTTCTCTTGCTCAATTTAGCAACCAATGGCAGGATAATGGCTTGCTATTGGGTTTAGCAAAGGAATATTCCCGGTTTGCATATCTAAATCAGGATTGAGCCTCAAATTGCCATTTTTTATAGGAGTTGCTCTTTAACAAGACTTTATTATAGTGGGCAATGGCTTCACAGTATCCTCATATTGGCAATTTTCTGTTGCAGGGAGAAAAGTGACTAGATGCGTTCGCTTTTAGCGGAAGCTTCGCTTCATCGCTTTTAGCAGAAGCTTCGCTTCATCGCATAACCCCTATCTCACACATTTAAATTGTGAATAGGGGCTGATGGGGAGATGGGGAGATGGGGAGATGGGGAGATGGGGAGATGGGGTGCATCTGATATTTGTAAAAAAGAAGGGGAAGTGTGGGGAGTGTGGCAAGTGTGGCAAGTGTGGCAAGTGTCGGGCACTGGCGTGGGAATTTGCGCGGTAATTTTCCCCTAATTGCATGGATTGAGATGCAGCCATTCTCTAGTCTACGTCAGTGCGCTCAATTACGATAACATTATTCTTTTTTTACCTTAGGTTAGATTGGGGTAAGGTTTAACCGCCGGACAAGTTTTCCAGCCTGCCACAATACCAAAGCATTATTTCTGTTTTTGTCAAGATTACTTTATGTTCAGGGTTAGTTGTGTTCCAAGGTTTTTGCGTTCGCATAAGCGCGGAAGCTGAGGCCGTTGGCCACGCTACGCGTTCGCGTAGCGTCGGCTTTGCCGAAACGCTTCATACCGTAGCGGCTCGTACCGAGCATCGCATTCTTTTGTTTACTATCTATTAATACTTTCTATTAATCATTAACAAATAAACAAAAATCTGTATGACTAAGGTGTATGGCTAAGGATTGACAGTGGGATAACCTTTTTTAAATAAAAAAGGCGTTAGTAATCTAGCCAGAGACCTTCCGCTATTCAAAACACATAATTTAAAATAAGCAGACATAAAATTTATTAACCTATGCCGCAAAAAAACCTCAATCAAAAAAAATTAAATACTTACTTTTATTGATTGCGTTGATATTCTTTACAAGAATAGATGATTATTGGTTATAGTTTGTTAGGTATTTATAGGAGCTGTTAACTATTTCCTAAAAATCCATACTTTTTCGGTTCCCTGTTCCCAGATCCGCTGTTCCCAGATCCGCTGTTCCCTATTCCCTGTTCCCAGATCCGCTGTTCCCAGATCCGCTGTTCCCAGATCCGCTGTTCCCAGATCCGCTGTTTATACACTTTATTGATGATCGCCTAACTTTGTATATTTTTAATTTATAGTTTTTTTCTAGTTCAGATTAGATAAATTAGTCAGGAAATTAAGAGCACCACTGACTCATAAATAATGATCAAACTCTGAACTATATATTCTGAAGCACTCTGACCTTAATCGTAATTATAATGTGGCTCAAGCTAGGAATTATTACAAGGAATTAATCACAAAAAATCTTGTAAAAGTGAATTATCTTTGAGAATTTTTATCGCTTGTTTTATGTCCTGGGTACGGTCTTTTTTGGCAATTAACGTAGCATTGCGATCGCGTACCACCAGCACATCGTCTAAACCAATAGTAACAATCACCTCATCATCACTACTGGAGTAGACAATTGCTCCTTGAGTATCCAGTTCCACATGATTAGCCATTGCCACATTTTTAGCATCGCCATTATGCAGGCGTTCTAAAGCATTCCAATCTCCCAAATCATCCCAACCAAAGGAGGCTGGTAAAACATAAGCTAGCTGTGTTTTTTCCATCAAAGCGTAGTCAATACTTTTCTTCTCTAGCTCAGCATAAGCCGCCACACCTTTTTCTTCTAAAGGGGCAATAATTTCTGGTGCATAGGTGCGCAATTCATCTAAAACTACCCCAGCCCGGAAAATGAACATCCCACTGTTCCAGCTGAATCGACCAGTAGACAAAAATTCCTCAGCGGTCTCCTGGTTTGGCTTTTCGGTGAACCGACTGACCTGATACACTGGCAATCCCTCAAACGTGCCAGTCTTCTCACCTTGCTCAATGTAACCGTAGCCCGTGGAAGGGTATTGGGGCGTGATGCCTAAGGTCACAATCGATGACTCAGCGGCAGCCAATTGAGCAGCCGCCTTGATAGTTTGCTGAAACCCTTGCTCATCTTCAATCCAGTGGTCAGCAGGGAAAAAGCCCACTACCGCATCTTCTCCGTAAGCCTTGGCAATTTCTAGAGTTGCCCAAGCCACTGCTGGTGCTGTATCCCGTCCTTCCGGTTCCGCTAATAGATGCTTTTGGGGTAACGATGGTAG
>NZ_JAAHHM010000066.1:0-39728 GCF_010692445.1 Moorena sp. SIO3E8
GGGTAGGGTTGTCACTCAGATTTCGTGAGGGTTGGATTTTCACCAACATGGTATCCAAGTTGTCAGGGTGAGGTTACCCTGCGGTTAATCCTCCGATATTCTCGGTTTCTAACCAACGAATCGCACTGGCATGTTCTTCACGTTGCCTACTTATTTTGAGGTGTGTCCTGCCTAGTCTATTAATGGCTTTCTTTCGGTTAGCAGAGCCTTTCTTTTTTCGAGAAACCCGACGCTGATAAAACCTTAAACGTTTCTCACCTTTTCGGTAAAATCTAGGATTAGGCTCGGAATGTCCATCAGAGTCTGTATAAAATTCTTTTAGTCCGACGTCTAGGCCAACAGTAAAACCAGTAGCTTCTAATTGCTCATAATTGTCTACTTTGACACAAAACTGGACATAGTACCCATCGGCTCTTTGAACAATCCGAACTCGCTTAATTAGCTTCTGGTCGAAACACCACAAGTCCCAGGTACCTTTGAGCTTGACTTGCCCAATGCCTTTCTTGTCGGTAAATTTTATGAACTTCTTATCTGGGGATAACTTCCATCCAGATTGCTTATACTCGACTGACCTAGAATGTTTCTTAAAGCGAGGATAACCCTTCTTCCCAGGGACTTGATTCTTGCAGTTATCAAAGAAACGTTTGATAGCACGTTCTACGTTCTCAACAGAGGCTTGACAAGCATGACTATTGAGGTCTTTAACAAACTTGAATTCATCTCTTAATTGAGTGTTATAGCGATAGAGTTCTTTCTTTCGGGTCCCACGATTGTCCATCCAGTACCGAAGTACCTTGTTGCGGACAAAACGAGCCGTTCTAATAGCTTCATTTATTGCTAACTTTTGAGGCTCTTTGAGAACAGCCTTGAACTCCATAACCAACACTTAAAATCACCTCCTTGGTATTGATATATTGCTTTCTATTATAGTCGATATTCTAGCACAAAAGTTCCTGGGTGGTTAGGGAATAAATTCCCTGCGGGCTAACCCCATGGATAGAATCCAGGGGCTTGCGCCCTTAGATTTTTCGGTCAAAAAAGGCGATGTTTATACAGAAACCACAGCTCGACAAATGGCTGCTGGTGCTTTGAAAAATAGTCGAGCGATGGTCTCTATTGCAGTTACCGGACACGCCGGACCGGTTGACAAAGATGAATTGGAAGACCTCGGTGTTGTTAACGCAGCAGTTTCTATTCGCACCACCTCTGAGAGCCAAGACAGTGACATCCAAGAACAGCCCATTGTCTTCAATACCAGGCACCGGCGCATGGCACTTTGCGATGGTGATGGATTGCCTATGACGGAAGTTGTGTGCCAACAATATCGTTCCGAAGCTGAGGCCGACCCTAATGGCTATGTATCTGCTCCAATCTTGTCCATGACGCGGAAATTGATTCGGCAAAATGTGGTGATTGACGCTCTGGAACTGGCGACACAACACCTCCAAAATTTTGTCTGTACCAGCGACGGCGATAATGTGACTTGTAAAACTCTCGACTCCATGTGTCAAGAACCCTATGATGGCCGTTACATCAGATACGGTGAACCAACTTGGGTGATCGAGGAGCACAGCGAGCGTTGTCGAGTGGGTATGGTAAAGAGAAGACGGAAAAGGTAACAGGAAAGACGGAGCAGGAGGGAGTAGGGAACAGGGAACAAAAATTATTACAATTGATTCAGGTAACCTTATTCCCAGATCCGCTGTTTCCTGTTCCCAACTTCAGCAAAGAAGTCTCTGACCTATGCACGTATTTATCCAAACACTAGGTTCCCGTGGCGATGTCCAGCCCTATGTGGCATTAGGCAAAGGTTTAAAAGCAGCAGGACATAGGGTCACAGTCTGTACTAGTGCCAGTTTTGAATTATTCATCAGGGAGCATGGCTTAACTTATGGCTATATGACCGATGAGATGATGAAGCTGATCAATTCAGATCAAGGTCGGGATGCCATGGAAAATACGACCAACCTCTGGGAAACCATCAAACTCACTCGTAAGTTATCTAAACAAGTTGCTCCCATGCAACGGATGATGCTTAAGGATACTTGGAATTCCGCACAACAAGCCAACCCTGATCTGATCATCTTCCACCCCAAAACCTATGGGGGCCCTCATTTTGCGGAAAAATTGGGCATTCCCGTGATCATGGCGGTTCCCTTGCCGATGCTGGTGCCTACCGCTGAATTTCCTAACATGGGCTTCCCGAAATGGCCTTTAGGGGGCTGGTATAACAAACTGACCTATCACTTCGTTAATCGATTAATGGAGTTTTCAGCAGGCAAACCTGTTAAAGAGTGGCGAGCTAACCATGATTTGCCACCCCAACCCGGCAATTTTAATATTCTGCGTACCACGACGGGTGAACAGATTCCGGTTTTATATTGTTATAGTAAGTTTGTCTCCGATCAAGCTACGGACTGGCCTGAGAGTGTGGTAGCAACCGGCTACTGGTTTCTAGACCAACAAGATACATGGCAACCACCGGCTGAGTTACAGGATTTCCTTGATGCTGGTAATCCTCCGGTTTATGTGGGTTTTGGCAGTATGGCTGGACGAGATCCCCAGCGGCTGACGGAAATTGTGATTGAAGGGTTACAGCAAGCCAATGTGCGGGGGATTATTGCTACCGGTTGGGGTGGCTTGGTTGTAGATGACTTGCCCGACAGCATTTTAAAAATTGACAGCGCTCCCCACGATTGGCTTTTCCCCCGTATGGCGGCAGTGGTGCATCATGGTGGGGCTGGCACAACCGCTGCTGGCTTACGGGCAGGTCGTCCGACTATCATTTGTCCCTTTTTTGGGGACCAACCCTTTTGGGGCGAGCGTGTTCATGCCCTTGGTGTGGGCAGTAAACCGATTCCCCAGAAGACGTTGACTGCCGAGAAGCTGGCTACTGCTATCCGCGAAGTGACGACAAACCAGACCATTCGGCAAAATGCTGAAGCGTTGGGGAAACAAATCCGCGATGAAGATGGCATTGCTAATGCGATCGCTATGATTGAATCTCAATTTGGTTAGGATTTTAGGGAGTCGGGAGTCGGGAGTCGGTAATCGGGAGTCGGGAGTCGGGAGTCGGACAAAAATTATTTGTACCTTATAACTATAATAACTGCTATAAACTTGGATAAGTTCTATCAATCAGGTTAATACTAATGCAACTAGAAGATTACTTTGATTTTTTAGCACCCGATGATATTCGGATTAAAGGAACACGCATTGGGATAGAACATATTCTCTATCAATATATCCATCGTGCCCAGACACCAGAAGCGATTGCCGAACGCTATAGGACGGTAACACTAGAACAGGTTTATGCCACAATTTTATACTATTTACACAACCAAGTTTCCGTGAGTGCCTATATTGCTGACTGGTTGGCGTGGAGTCATCAAATGCGCGAGCAACAGCGTAAAAATCCTCCTCCTTTTATTGAAAAACTCCGAAAGTTTAAAGCTGAAAAAGAGGCTGCCTATCAAAACCAGACTAAAGCAGTAGAGGCTAGTTAATGACAATTAACTATCTACTGGATGAACATATTCCGTTAAGTTATCGCACACAGATGTTGCGACGCTATCCTCAATTAAAAGTCTGGGCGATTGGCGACCCGAATACACCACCCAAAGGTACTTCTGACCCAGATATTCTCAGATGGTGTGAGGATAATGGCTTTATTCTTGTCACTAATAACCGTAAAACTATGCCTGTTCATTTAAAAGACCATCTGGCAGCAGGTCTTCATGTGCCAGGGATATTCATCATCAATGAGGACATGAGTATGGGTCAAATTATGGAGGAATTAATAATTATTGCTGAAGCCTCAATAGAGGATGAATATAAAGACCAAATTAGTTTTATGCCTCTACTTTAAATTTAAAATTTTATAACACTCATGTTATCAAACTTCTTCCCTGCTCCCTACTCCCTACTCCCTACTCCCTAATCCCTAATCCCTACTCCCTGTTCCCTGTTCCCAGATCCGCTGTTCCCTACTCCCTACTCCCTACTCCCTACTTCCTAACAATTACCTTACCTATGACACAAGAACTTATAGACCTCAAAACTAGCATTGTAGAAGGACGATACGCAGATGCTTTAGCAATTGTCGATGAATTAGAAGGGATGAGTAAACAGGCAATTTTGCGTAATATTGATTCGTTCCTAGTCAGGCTATTTATCCACTTAATTAAAAATCAAGTAGAGCAGCGTTTAACCAATTCTTGGGCAGCTTCAATTGCTAGTTCAATTCTGGAAATTAAAAAGCTTAATCTTAAAGATAATAAGACATCCTATTATATTAAACCTGATCAATGGCAGCCCAGATTAGAGGAAGCAATAGAAGCAGCGATCGCTCCTGCTAGTCTGGAAGTTTTCAATGGAGAGTTAAGGCGGTCTCAACTTTCCCAGAGGCTGGATAAACCACAGCTGATTTTGACTGCAAATAGTTTACTTAGTCTGACTTACCGCTATTCAGCTAAAGAACTGCCAGCAGTTTTAGATGATTATTTAACTGGATCTAACGTATTTGTTCTGCTAAATAAAGAGTCTGTAAGAGGGAACAGCGGATCTGGGAACAGGGAATAGTGGGAAGAGGCCGCATTCAGAACATTTTGTTAGTTAAATATCATAATGTTACTTGTACAGCATTAATTTTAGTAGATGTAGGGTGGGCAGTGCTTACCTTTACGATAGTCAGCTTTTCAATTGGTCTGATGCACTGCCCACAATAAAATTAATGTTATAGCGTTTATTCCATGTATGAGGTACACTGCTCAACCTCAAAGTCCCCCTTTTTAAGGGGGATTTAGGGGGATCCCTTTGTAGCTTATGAGTCCTAGAAACGCTATATGTAAGCATTCAGCTCTGAGGGGGTGACAAGCAAGCCAGAAGCCTGATGGATTGGCAATTAGAGCGACTTGTGGTAAAAAAAGAATGGTCTAGATTGTCAACAAGACCAATAAGATTGAAAATGTTACCTCAATTTTATCAGACTCACCTTCAAAGTAGATGAAAATCTGCTCAATGTGTAACAGTTGAGTTGTTGATTGGGCTACTACAATTTCATAAAGAAGTTAGAATTGAGAGATTAGCTGCCCTATTTCCACAACCGATATTATTTGAAAGTCGCCGCCGCTATTTACAAAGATTTTTGCTCCTGCCTCAGTTGAGTGTAGCGTTGCTCTGGTTTCCGATTATTGAACATTTAATTGAAACCTATTTTGGGAAATCATCACGCCTATTTGTGACCTTGGATAGAACTCAGTGGAAACACTACAATTTATTTGTTGTAAGTGTAATCTGGTCAAAAAGAGCCTGGCCTATTTATTGGATTTTTTTAGAGAAGCGTGGGTGCAGTAACTTGTCCGAACAACAAGCTTTACTTCGTCCTGTTATCAAAATGTTAAAGGATTACAATTTTGTAGTATTAGGAGACAGAGAATTTCACAGTGTTGAACTCGCTACATGGCTACAGACAATGGGTGTAGCTTTTGCTTTGCGTCAAAAAGCTAATACTTATATTCAGGAGGAAGGGAAAAATTTTCAACAATTAAGTACCCTAGAATTATCTCCTGGAATGAAAAAATTTATAACAGGAGTTAAAGTCACAAAAAGTAAGGGGTTTGGCCCTCTAACCCTCGCTTGTTACTGGAAACGCAAATACAAAAATAGAAACTTAGATGAACCTTGGTATATTTTAACTAATCTGGAAAGTTTGAAAGAAACTCTTACTGCTTATAAAGCTCGAAGTGGAATTGAAGCGATGTTTAAAGATTGTAAAAGTGGGGGTTACAACTTAGAAGGGTCGAAAGCTTCAATTGAGCGTCTTAATAGGTTGGTCTTGTTAATAGCTATAGCCTATACAAGTTCGGGATTACAAGGGAATAAAATTAAACAGTTGGGACAACAAAAATATATTAATCGCCTACAAGAAGCCAGCCGTTACCAACGACGACACAGTAATTTCTGGATTGGTCAGTATGGACTCTTGTGGACGGTTGGAATGGAGTTTTGGTCAGATCTTGCTGAACAATTAATGAGAACTAAATCCAATAAACTGCCTTTTTTTCAGAGGGGTCAAAGAGCTATGACTCTTATCCAGTATACCTTATAGCTTTCTTGTCACCCCGTAAGCATTCAGCTATAAGCAGTTAGCCATCACCTAATCAACGGGAGATAGTAAACAAGCTGGTGGATGCTGATACGACTGGTTGGAAATCCCTGCTCGTTTTACTAATCCGACCCCATGCAGTTAAAGCGCCTGATAACTGATAACTGATAGCTGATAGCTGACGGCTGAATACTTACAATTTTATAGTTAATTGACTTATATAACTTTGTAGATAATTGCTCCAGTATCGGGGTGATTATCTACCATTATTAGCTCTTGCTTACACATAGTATTAAGCATCTCTTTGATCTCTTCAACTGGCTTTCCTGTAGCAAGTACGCAATCAGCTACAGATATATTACCACCATTATCCTTTGCGACTTGAAGGATAAGTTGGGTGTCATTCTTGACCTTTTGGTTATCGGCACTTGGAGCAATTACATCTGCGACGTTGACAACAACCTGCGGAGTGACCTGGTTGTTTGGTTGTGCGCCGCCATAGAGCATCCTATACTTAAGATTTTTCTCTTCAACCATTCCTGGTATCATAGCTAAATCTACAAGTTGCCCAAATCCAAAAAAACCAAATGTAAATAACCAGATGGTTCCACTAACGTACTTACCAGTGTAAAAACGGTGGACGCCGAAAAAACCTAATAAACAGGTAAGCCATAAAAGGTAAGCTATTTCAGTTTTTCTCATGATTGAACTACTCCTTATCTAAATATCTGCTCGTTAATTAGTTCGTAGGGTGCGTTAGGGGCGGGCTTGCCCTCATGTTATCGGTAGCCAGTGTTGGCAGAGCCCGCATAGTTTTTGAGGTTATTAAAATCTGGCTTATTTTTCATAACCTAGTTGTAAATTAAATAGTTTCTATTTTTCTGGAGTAACCGACACATTCCGTAACTCAGTATTGAGAAAACCAGTGTAATAAGAGCTTTTCAAATGATTTATAAATTGGAGGACATCTATCTGTTTGACATCTAGTGAAACTCCCTTAAAAGTAATAATAGCTTCTATTGGTATATCCTTAATTAAGCTATTGTTGACATAACCATAACGGTTATTACTATATGTCCCCAATTCAACTTTTGTGGCTACATATTCTTTCCCTTGGTCAAGTAGTCTACTTCTTCCCTCACGGTGGTTGGAATACAAATGCAATTTAACATTTTCTTTGGTACTTGTGATTAAGATAGCGCAAATTATGGATTGAGTACTTGAATTTACATTGTAGGATTTTTGGCAACTTTTCAATTCATAGATAATACCTGACAGCTCAACTGATTGGGATGAAACTGGAGTCGGTTTAGATTCAGTAATTACTGAAGTTCTCGTAGCTTGCGATATTGTGTCAGGCTTACCAAGATTTTTAAGCGTTTTATTTTCAGTCTTGAGGTCTTCGATTCTTTCGTTTAGTTTATCCTTGTCTGTTTCCAAATCCTTGACTTTATCTTGGAGGTCTTTGACTTGTAGTTTCAGCTCCCTTGATTGTAAAGACTCATCATTAGTTAGTCCTACGAATTCCGGAAATTTAGCCACAATAACTTCTCGGAGTTTATACCCTCCAAAGGCAGATAATGGTGCTGTCAAAATCATTAGGATTAAGGCAAACTTAAAATAGTTTGTCCATTGCCGCATTTTCAATTCTCTATTCATTTGTTTACAAACCTCATCAATATCATTTTCAAGAAGTAGATCGGATAGTCCTAATTCCCTTAAACTATCCTTAACCGTTTCAATGGTGATTCTGCCTTCCAGCTCATTTTTACGTTTGGAAAGCCGTTCTACTAATCCTTGGAATTGTTCTTCGGTTAAGCTATTTTTGATCATTTGCTTTATTGACCTTAACTTGAGATTATTTATAGCTACCTTAAACTATTTATTTTTTGGTATTATCAGAAATCAATAATGGAGTTGCTCAGTTCTTCAGTAATGGTAGATGTCAAGAAAATTAGGGCTTGAGATTGGTAGAGATAATACCAATCAATTCGTTATTGATATCTGATTTACTTTACCAAACCAGTATTACACACAATTCTAACAATTTTAGTTAGTCTAAGTTAAATTCATCAAAGCTTTACATTTATGAGTTTTTATCATAAATACTTTGATAATAGATAATTCCGAACAGCTTATGAGTAAAGGATTTAAGGGATTTTTGTCCTAGTAAGTAGGAAGTATAAAGTAGGGCATGAGCAGTCAATGAAGTGGTCTGAAGCACTACCGAAGCTACATGAAGTAAATTAAGATTAATCTAGTATTTATATTTGAGATGTGAACAAATAATCCCAAGGTTTAGGAAACCTAAAACTCCGCATAGCTAAGAGCAGTAAGGAATACAGAGTTTTTTAGTTTATAAAAACTCACAATCTAGTTTTACAACTCATTTATACAATTAAAAGTAAGTCTAAATACTCATTGCTAAATCAAAATAAATTTGATGAAACTATCAATACAAATAGGGAGAGGTGAGAAGTTAGCTGTAGCGAACGCATCATCACCACCAAGCCCAAATCCTAAAACCAGATAACCAAACAGTGAACTAAGAAAACGCGATGTTCCTTTGGAACCGCTTCGCGTACGCGCTGTTGCTGAATCAAGCTATGAACGAACAATAGAATTAGCTTGTGCTAACGTCAGCTGACCGCTGACCGCTGACCGCTGTTCGCCTAGCGTGCGCTACGCGCATATGCTTACCTGAAATCTTATTGGTAAATTAGACATAGCACTGGTTTCCCAAAGCAAAGAGCCTTATGACTGCTAAAACGATCTCGCGCTACGTTACTCGTAATCCGGAAATTTTGAACGGAGAACCAATCATCATCGGCACTCGGACATCTGTGCGTGCTATTGTTGGTTTATGGCGCTTGGGTATTATGCCAGAAGAAATTCTAAACCATCTAAGTCATTTGACTCTGGCGCAAGTATTTGATGCCTTAAGTTTCTATCTTGACAATCAGGGGGAGATTAATGAATACATTGAGCCAAACCAAGTCCCTGATAAATTAGTGCATCCATCTGTAAAGTCTATCTTAGGTTGATCGTGAACTAAAAAAACGCGATGTTCCTTTGGAACCGCTTCGCCATCGCGCTGTTGCTAAATCAAGCTATTAACTAAAAATAGAATTAGCTGGTGCCAAGGGAGTCAGTACTTAATTTCCTGACTCCCATAACCGCTGACGGCTGATCGCTGACCGCTGACCGCTGATCGCTGACCGCTGACCGCTGACCGCTTAAGCTCTACAACAAACCAATGATGCTAATAGTGAATGTGCTCTTATCAAAATAGTCGCTATTGCCAGGTGCCAGGGCAAAGTCAACTACCGAGCCTTTTTGCACTGTGCTGGATACAGTGAAATCAACCCCAACACCATCCTTGCCATCGATTGCGTCAGACCAGATTTTAGTACCATCAACAAAGATATAGGCAATCACACCATCGCTGGCAGTACGATGGTCTTTCTTGGCGAGGTGACCCTTGAACGTAACTTCCCCTTCAATGTCACTAACCCAGCGACGAACTCCCCACTGCTCAACCTTTTGCCGTCTACCGGTGGTTTTCGGACCGTTGGGATGAGCAATAGTGTTAGATAGCTCAGTCCAGTATTTTCCTTGCTTCACTTTCCAGGAGCCCTTAGTGTATTCCTGCATTTCATGGAAATCAGCACTGGTCAGGGAACCATCGTAGTAGCCATAGAACCAGTTATGCTCTCCTTGAGTATCAGAAAAATCCTCCACTGAATTGGCAATTTCAGTACGCACAGGAACATGGTTAACCTGAAGTTCAAAGGCATCGCTGACGGTTTTGCATAGCTCGTCAGAGGCTGTTACAGTAATTGTGCTTGTGCCAATGTCATCCCTACTAGGAGTACCACTGAAGGTAGTGCCATCGAAATTCAACCAGCTGGGTATGGTTGCACTAAAGCTCAGACTATCTCCATCGCGATCGCTAAATGTTGCTTCCCCAATTGTCAGGGTAAAAGGCTCATTCTCGTTAATGCTTTGAGCGCCAATGGGATTAGCCACCACAGGGGCAGAATTATTTGGGGGTTCATAGACGTAGAGAGATCCACAGGTTTCCCAGCGAACTTCATCGAGACTGGAACGGTCTTTGTTGGTATTTGTGAACCAATCGCCATTAATCTTTAAATAATCCAAATCAGTCAGGACTTGCATTATCTCTAAATTCGTCGCTGCTTCATTGCTGTCGCTTTTTATCCATCCACCCTCTGCATTAAGGGGTATGGTGTAGGGAGTCCATTGGTCTATAGTGGGCGTCGATACATGGTTCTGTAGTTCCAAACCACCACCACTTATGGTTAAACCATTTATTAAACTGTTATTTAAACTATTGATATCCTCGGTAATCTCATCGCTATTTTCCAAATTAACCTCAACAGCAAACCTGAGGTTTCCATTGAAAAAACTGGATTTGTCACCAAGAAACTTCTCGGGAGCAACGTAATCGTAGGGTCCATCACTGACTTGATCATCATTACGAATGTAGCCACCAGTGATAAATCCACAGATTCTAGACTGTTCGGGGTCAAATGCTTGATCATTGACGTCAACAACGCTCCAAGCCTCTGTGCCAGTATCAAAGTGACTGACCGGCTCGATTATGCTTTCAATCGCCTGAGCTGGCTGTGGAATCATGAGCATAGCACCAGACAATAGTGCCGCCCACAGAAAAATACGGATTTTTTTCATCGAAAATTTCGCAGCAGAATACACCACTTACACCCTGAGGGTGAGAGTTAGGACGGAGCTTTCAAGGTGTGAACCCCCTCTTAGCCCACTCAGCCCCTTTCCGCTGCACCTCCAACTAATGGTTTACAAATTAATCCGGTACTACGGTTAAGTAGCCCTGTTGTTTTTTGCTGTAAGTAACTCCATGGTTCCCTTTGCGGAAACCGTAGCTAAAGTATGGTGAAAGGCTATGCAGATATTAAATTTTGCCCAAATTCTAATTTTATAGGAGTTTAGGCTTTTTAGATATTTTTTTTGATTTACAAGCTCGTATATCTTGATAGATAAGGGTTTCAGGAATTATCAATTACCTTTACTGCTTCCCTTATTGATAATATATTTTGTTTATTACCATAAGATGCGCATCTGATCAAATCCTGTTATTTTTGACTTTTGAGTTTTTATAGTGTTTCCTGTAGGAGATGTAAACCTGGGAGGTCTTTTTTTATTGGACAATAAAACTCCGGATCTCTTTCCCCTGTTGCCTTTTGCCTCTAGCATGCATGCCTTTTACAGCAAGAAGTGTGTTTACAACTCAGATACAAACGCTATCTATGAGCTCCCTGGTGAAAAACCAATGGTATTTCTAACATGAACCAATCAACCGAGCGGCTTTATAATCTATTACCTGCTATCTACCGGCAGCGAGATTTTGCCCAAGGGGAACCCCTACGGGCGCTGTTGGCGGTAATGGAAAAGGAACTCCAGATTTATAGAAGCTGATATTGAAGGCTTGTATGACAACTGGTTTATTGAAACCTGTGATTCCTGGGTGATGCCCTATATTGCTGAGTTACTGGGCATCGAAGATTTAAATGATGAAAAGCAGATTATCTTCAGCCAACGTACGCGGATTGCGAATACAATTCGTTACCGTCGCCAAGGAATTTTCACCAGACTTCCAATTCTGATTAATCTGGAACTATTAAATTCTCTCGTTCTAGGTTCATTTTAAGCACCTCAAGTAGCGTGAGGTTTTAGCTGACGGCTGACGGCTGACGGCTGAATGCTGTGGACCTCACTCCTGATCACAATTGCAATACAGTTTTCTGTATATGTGAATTCATAAAAGGTGAATGAATTACCTAGAAATTGACTTTAATCTGTGAAGTATCAGGAACGGTTAGTCAATTGCCAAAGGGAACATGTCACTTTTGAAATTAGGTACATAGATCCCCCCTAACCCCCCTTAAAAAAGGGGGGAATTAGATTCAAAAGTCCCCCTTATTAAGGGGGATAATGGGGGATCTAAATCAGGGATTAACAAAACTGACATGCACCCATTGCCAAATGTCAATTCACCAATTGTAACTGATCACAACTAACTAATTGATTGAATAGGATAGTAAGCATGAAAGCACAAACTCTAGCATCGGCAAACACCTCCGGTTATGTTGCACCTGAACTGTACGATCTAGGCAACATTGATAAAGTGCAGGCCTTTTGTTGTGGAACTCGGTGGGACTTCTTTTTCTGGCGGTCCTTCATACCAAATCCTGTTGCCACACCCAGGGTAAGCGCAAGAAAAAATGGATCATAATGTGCATTGGTTGGATATCGGTTGATCGTGGTTTGAAACCCCTATAATCTCGTAGAACTGTACTCGCAATAGAGTTAAATTGTTGATAATAACCTAGGTTTTTTCTCAATAAGCCACAGCTTATTGATTCTTGCGCTTACCCTGTTCCCACACCCCCTTATCCGCATAGCCATATATTCCTTGCATACAAAGATTTGGTCGATTTTTATAAAGGGGTTTTGACAAACGGATTTGGGATCAGATACTTCCGGTAAGGAGTCCATCAGCTACTAATGTAGAGTATTGAAACCATCAACGATCCTAAATAACAGTAGCTGTTAAGGAATGACACCAAAATAAGTTGAGCAAATTAGTCCCTATATAGCGCTACGCGCAAGTCATAAGGAACGAAGTCAGAAGTCAAAAGTCAGCTATGACTGAGTTTCGGAGTTGAGGAATGTCAAACATCTGAATGCGTAGTGCTCTATATCCGATTATATCCTATCTAGTCCGGATCCGATGCTCAACTTATTAAAGTTTAGTTCCTAAATTGTCAGCAAATAAAGTCGATAGAGTGCTGGAAAAAAACCGATCCGACTACGCTGGGATTTAGCAGCATCAATAATGGCGTCTAAACGTTCGTTCGCGTAGCGTGACCTACGGTCAATCAGGTGATCAATGTCGTTGGCTAACATGTTTAATTATCTGAAGTGTTGAATAGGGAGTCGGGAGTTGGGAGTCGTATAGAGCCGGAGGGAAAACTGTATCGGTTGTTGGGTAGATAATGCGATTGGCCGTAGGCCACGCTACGCGATTGACCGTAGGTCACGCGTAGCGAACGCACTTATAGCAGTCGAAGTAAAGCTTAAGACATCTTCTGCTCCCTGCTTCATTTCAACCCAAAGACTATGTCCTAAAGTATACTTCCCTATGCCACTGGAACCGTACAAGGTGTAACACCTCATACTTTTTCTTGGAAAAAAGGTGATCCAATTATGGAACCAACAGGGGTGTATCCCCTGGAAGATGGACAGTTGGTGATGAGTCGAGAGTGTTGATAAACTCTAACTTTTTCAATAAAATGAAGTACATAATTATGGGTTTTAGGGAACAGGGAACAGGGAACAGGGAACAGGGAACAGGGAACAGGGAACAGGGAAGATAAAAGAGGGAACAGACAAAAGGTAACACGGAAAAAATCTTTTGTACCTCATTAGGCTAACAAGCGTTATAGGAATTTTGAAAGACGTAGAACCCCGATTTTTGGAAAATTCGGGGTTATTCTAGCGTTTCTCATAGTTATGAAGTACACAAGATTTTTTCCCACTCCCTCTCTCCCCGCGCCCGAACAACCCACTCCCTATTCCCTATTCCCTGTTCCCTATTCCCTATTCCCTGTTCCCTATTCCCTATTCCCTGTTCCCTAAAATCCCAAAATTGTGGACCTCACTCCTGATCACAATTGCAATACAGTTTTCTGTATATTTTAATTCATAAAAGGTGAATGAATTACCTAGAAATTGACTTTAATCTGTGAAGTATCAGGAACGGTTAGTCAATTGCAAAAGGGAGCATGTCACTTTTGAAATTAGGTACATATATCCCCCCTAACCCCCCTTAAAAAAGGGGGAAATTAGATTCAAAAGTCCCCCTTATTAAGGGGGATCATGGGGGATCTAAATCAGGGATTAACAAAACTGACATGCACCCATTGCGAAATGTTAATACACTAATTGTAACTGATCACAACTAACTAATTGATTGAATAGGAGAGTAAGCATGAAAGCACAAACTCTAGCATCGACCAATACCTCCGGCTATCGTGCACCTGAACTGTACGATCTAGGCAACTTTGATAAAGTGCAGCGCTATTGGCATGGACGTTGGTGGGACTTCTTTTTCTGGCTGTCCAGGAGATACTTCCGGTAAGGAGTCCATCAGCTACTAATGTAGAGTATTGAAACCATCAACGCTCCTAAATAAAAGTAGCTGTTAAGGAATGACACCAAAATAAGTTGAGCAAATTAGTCCCTATATATCCGATTATATCCTATCTAGTCCGGATCCGATGCTCAACTTATTAAATTTCCGTTCCTAAATTGTGAGCAAATAAATAAGACAGGTAGATTGAGGTGCGACCCTAGGCCGGGTTCCCCGGCCTAGGAGGCGCGCACCTTGAGAGATTGTATCAAACTGCCTGTTTCTCTAAAACCCATGGTAAGCATTCAGTCGTCAGCGGTCAGTTGTCAGCCATTCCTGTAGCCGTGGCCAAGGCCACGCGAACAACAGACTTAACTCAGATTAATTGCAATACAGTTTTCTGTATATTTTAATTCATAAAAGGTGAATGAATTACCTATAAATTGGCTTTAATCTGTGAAGTATCAGGAACGGTTAGTCAATTGCCAAATGTCAATTCACCAATTGTAACTGATCACAACTAACTAATTGATTGAATAGGAGAGTAAGCATGAAAGCACAAACTCTAGCATCGACCAATACCTCCGGCTATATTGCACCTGAACTGTACGATCTAGGCAACTTTGATAAAGTGCAGGCCTTTTGGCGTGGACGTCGGTTCGACTTCTTTTTCTGGCGGCGCTTCTTTTTCTTCCGGTAAGGAGTCCATCAGCTACTAATGTAGAGTATTGAAACCATCAATGCTCCTATATAAAAGTAGCTGTTAAGGAATGACACCAAAATAAGTTGAGCAAATTAGTCCCTATATATCCGATTATATCCTATCTAGTCCGGATAGGAGGCTCAACTTATTAAAGTTTAGTTCCTAAATTGTGAGCAAATAAATAAGACAGGCAGATTGAGGTGCGACCCAAGGCCGGGTTCCCCGGCCTAGGAGGCGCGCACCTTTATAAATTCTCTCAAACTGCCTGTTTCCCTAAAAGATATGACCATATAGCACTACGTATTAAGGTGTTTGACATTAATAAAAGCTGAAAAAGGTGCGCTTTTGCAGTAAACTTTTGCCTCTTGCCTCTTGCCTTTTGCCTTGGGCGTAGCGCTATAAATTTAATCTTCCCTTGGTCAAGTTAATTACTTAGAAATCATCAGGATAAGGGATATGACCAAATTAGCCCTACAGGAACTCGTCCCTACCGTAATTACTGAAACAAACGGACTCTATCGTCTCCAAAAGGATGTAATTTTAGTTCTTCAAGATGGGGTTGCACGAGTATTGGGTCTCAATCGCGGCAGGTTTTATGGACTCGATGCCATCGGTACCAAGATGTTAATGCTTGTCCTTGAGCAAGGTCCAGAAATGGCGGCACGTTGCCTAGCTAGTGACTATGGAGTCCCAGAAGGCCAGGTGCTTGCGGATGTAAACAAGCTTTTGCAGGATTTGGAACGTCAGCAACTACTTGTGTGTCAACTCCCCCAATCCTACCACCCTGTACCACCATCTGGTTTTACCACTTCCCTGCTGCTAACCCTAGCATGGATTAGCATTCGGACTTTAGGTTGGACGAGAACTATCAAGTTATGGCGACGTTGGCAACCTTCCATAGCACCCAATACCCCCCCGGAAAATTGGGAGAAAGCACTGGCAGCAGTTGATGCTGTGGTGCGGTCAGCGGCAGCAAAACACATGTTACTGCCAATGGCGTGCAAAGAGCGAGCCCTTGTGGGTTGGCAAATCCTTAGGACAACTTTCGGTCTGCCAGCAGAACTGGTAATTGGCATCAGTTTGTATCCTTTCGAGGGACATGCTTGGGTAGAGTGTGGCTCAGAGATTGTGACCGATGACCAATTGCACTGCCAGATGTTTACCCCAGTGGCACGGTATAGCTGAACTATTAAGGAGAAAGTGATGAGAGTAGGATTCGATGTTTTTACTGGTTTGGATACTGGTTTGGATGGGGATGTGGAATTTCGGGTATTTCCATCTAACCGAGACCATGTAATGCGATCGCCTTTAGTAACCTTTGCCCGCAATTATCAATCAAGGACTGCCGCTGTACTGATGGGGCACTTGTGTTATCAGGATGAACTTCTCACCAAGTTACCCCAGTCCATAACTCAAAACTGTACATCAGACGCAGCAATTGCCCTAGCAGTGTATGGTCATTTCGGTCGCCAAGGTCTAGAACAATTAGAGGGAGAGTTTTCTCTGGTGGTGTGGGATGGGGAATTACAACGGCTGTTCGCCCTGCGTGACCCCCTTGGTTCCTGGCAGTTATTCTGGCTCAACACAGGAACAAAGCTAGCTCTTAGCACTAGTATCCTACCCCTCCTAGATTTGCTCCCCAATAAGCCCTTCAACCTTGACTTTCTCGCCCAATTTCTGATGTTGCCCTCTCCCGCTCTCGAGCTACCAACTGAGGAAACAGCATTCACGGGCATCAACCGTGTACTTCCTGGCACAATACTGACAATTACTGCTACCGGAAAGGTAGAAACCTACCGTTGGTGGGATTGGGCAGCAAAACAACACCACAACAACAGCCTTACCCTAGAGTCAGCAGGGGAACACTACGCCCATCTGTTGCGGCAAGCCGTTAAACAACGAATGGAGCGAGGGCAAATTGCGGCTCACCTATCCGGGGGTATGGATTCTTCCAGTGTAGTTTGTCTCGCCCGGGATTGGATGTTGTCTGGGGTAGGCAAACCCCAGTTAGACACCCTAACAGCAGTTTACAAACGTCCTAGCTTGGCTGGTGAGCGAGCATACGCCGAGATGGTGCTAGAACAGGGTGGACCGATTGTCCCTCATTTCATCGATGCTGACGACGCCCTGGTCTTTCGCTGGTTCAATGATGACATCCCTTACCATGACGAACCCTATGCAGGTCTATCCCACCTAGCCATGGAAAAGCTTTTAGTGGAAGCTGCCCATAAACTGGGAGCGGATACCATTTTAACCGGTATGGGAGCTGATGAACTGCTGGTAGGAACACGCCTGAGTATGGCGAGTCAGTTGCGCCAAGGTCAATGGTTAGCAGCATTTTCCGAAGCCCAACGCATGGCACAGGCTAATAACCAGAGTATCTGGTCAATCCTTTATCAATTCGGCATTGGGCCTGCTTTGCCGATGCTGATGGTGGGTACTATTGGCACCTGGTGGCGGGGTGGGTTTGGACGCTGGCCCAAGGTCGGAAAATTTGCCATTCCTCCCTGGATATTGCCCGAATTTGCCCAATGTTTCAAAATGCAGACCATTGGCAAACAAAATGCTCAAAGACTATACGGTGGTTCCGCTGAATTATCTGTGGATTTGTGGTCTCTCCAAACCTCCGTAGGTGATTGGTCTCGATGGTATCTGGCAGCACCACAAGGTATGCACAACTCCCATCCTTTTCTTGATTCTCGCGTGCTGAGTTTCTGCCTAGAATTGCCCACAGCCCTCAGAGAAATCCCTGGTATGCCCAAGCCAGTTCTGCAAACAGCTATGCGGGGAATACTGCCAGAACCAATTCGCACCAGACGTGACAAAGCTACATTTAACGATATCTATTGGCTTGGTTTGTCTAAACATTTACCCTGTTTAGAATTCATGGTGCGTAATTCCCCCAGCCAAGAATTAGGCATATTTGATGCCCAGCAACTGATTCACGCTATGCGCCAGGCTGCCGTTGGCATTGGAAATATGGAAGCTATCTATCACATTAACACGACATTGGCACTCATCGCTTGGTTCGACCAAATGATGGCAGCACAGCATCAACCTCTAGAAGCACCAACGGAAGTACACCAGCTACATCGGCAAGTCGAAATCACTTGTTAGTATCATGTTCGGGTGGGTGAGGTACAAATGTTTGATTTTTAGGGAGCAGGGAGTAGGGACTTCGGAGCAGTGAAGTTAATAATATTAAACAACTCCTAATTCCTGCTAGGAGCGGAAGTGAGGGAAGATGTAAACTATCATTTGCACCTCATTAGGATAAAAAATATATCGTAAAGCACTACACATTAAGGTTAGGACATTTATAAAAGCCGCAAAAGCTATATATAACCAGCTATTGCTAGCATGCCTATTGCCTTGCGCGTAGCGCTATCCCAAGAGTCAGCAAAATTACAGCCATGACCACACTAGAAGCTTATAACCTCCAAAAAAACTACCGACAGCGGGGAAAGATCGTTGCAGCAGTACGTGGGCTATCCTTAACCATTGAGCCAGGGGAAGTGCTGGCTTTTCTTGGTTCCAATGGGGCAGGTAAGACGACCTCCATTAAAATGATTGCCGGTTTAATTCGACCTGATCGGGGTTCGGTAAAAATAGCTGGTCGTGATCCCCATCGCCATCCCCAAGCACGGCGGCTGGTGGGTGCGGTTCTTGAAGGTAACCGCAACCTCTACTGGCGTTTGACTCCCGAGGAAAACCTGGAATATTTCGGAGTATTAAGAGGCTTGAGCCAAAAAATCGCCCATCGTCAGGGTTTGGCCTTATTAGACAGATTTGGTCTGTTGTCCAAACGTCACACTCCTGTACAAGGACTATCCCGGGGGATGCAACAGAAATTAGCGATCGCTGTTGCTTTAATTCATCAACCCCGATTACTGCTCCTAGATGAGCCGACTTTAGGGTTAGACGTAGAAGCCAGCCAGCGCGTCAAAACAATAGTTCGAGAAATGGCACAAGCAGGCTGCGCCATTCTACTAACCACCCATCAACTGAATGTGGCCCAAGAAATTGCTGACCGGGTAGCCATTATTCAACAAGGTCAAATCATTGCTCTGGAACCAACTCGCCAGATTATCCAGCGGTTTTCTGGGTCCACCTATGCGATCGCAATCGAAGGCTGCTTAGACCAGGTACGACTCAGCAAACTGGAGGCATTAGGTGGCGTGGTACAAAAGGGAGAAATTATTTACCCTGGCACACCAGAAGGTCTTTATCAAGTATTGCAAATCCTCAATCCTTTGCCTTTGGTGCAAGTCAAAAAGGATGAGGCTGATTTAACAAAAGTATTCTTAAAACTAGTGGGATAGAAAAGCCATGCTGCAATTGCTCCGGGCTGAATTCAAGCGTACTTGGACTGAGTTTATCCGCTATCCAGTTGAAGCATTTTCCTCCGTCGCCGTCACAACATTCATTTTTTATGGAATGTTTATCAGCGTTCGCTTTGTTGCTGGGCCCCAACTAAGTGTTGGCAATCGAATTGATACGATTGTCGTCGGTTACGTGCTTTGGGTTTTAGTCTTATCTGTTGTTAATGATATTGCCATTACTTTACAAATAGAAGCCCAAACTGGAACCCTAGAACAAGTTTTCCTTTCATCGTTCAGTGCTGCCAAAGTTTTTTTAGCTAGAACTGTCGTTAGTCTGGCCTTACGTCTTATCTTAAATGTCAGTCTATTGCTGCTGATCACTCTCGTAACTGGAACCCGTCTCAGCTTTCCTCCCAGTTTACTCTTACCTCTGTGTACCTTGTTACTAGGAGCCTACGGTCTTTCCTTCTTGATGGGTGCTTTGGCCTTAGTGTTCAAGCGTGTCGAGCAAGTATTAGGACTTTTCCAGTTTACGTTCTTGTTTTTGCTAGCCGTGCCTACAGAAACATGGCTGAGCCGATTCCAAGGGTTAAGACTATTGTTACCAATGACAATGGGTGCAGATGGACTGCGCCAACTGATGGTAAGCAATCAAAGTTTAGATATCTCGGAGTTTGCCCTTGCCTTACTCAATGGCATAGTCTATTTTTCCTTAGGGTTACTGGTTTTTCAATGGGCGGAACGCCAAGCTAAGCAACACGGAATATTAAGCGGATATTAATTATACCTCTTGCATAAGTCTGATCAACCTTGCTGAAGACAAGGCAAAAGGCATGCATGGCTATTGGCAAAAGGGATAGATTTTGATTTCATATTTATTTTTGTAAGAGGTCTATTCTCTACTCTAGCATTGACAAATGAATTTCAAAAAAGGATGACAGGTTTTTTCATTACCAAAACTCTCTATATAGTTGATTAACTATTGCCTATTGCCTCTTGCCTCTTGCCTTTACAAAGCACAAGTATTTTCACAACTCAAATATAAATGTTATCTCTACTTCCGATGGAATTGTTATGAAACACCAACCTTTTCTACACTGGATGCATCGCTGGTCTCGCCCTCTGATCGCAGGAATAGCCTCTTTGGGGGCTGTAGCAACTGCTTATCCCAAAATTATTCAATTAACACAAAATAATTCTACTTGTAGTCCCAGCGGTTGCAATCTACCTCCCACCAGTGCCGATGCTGCTATCTTGAGTTCACCCATCACCTTATTAGGCTTAATTGCTTGCATTAGTATGGTGGTTTTTGCGATCGCTCCCCTGCTTGTGAATTCAAAAGCACATAAACAGTTCCGCTCTCGCTTAGAAAAGTGGACAATCGTGTTACTAGCAGTTGGTGGGACATTAATGCTCATTGTCAGCAGTTACGTGTTATATACGACACTGTTTGAATTACACGAAAAGTGTAGCTTTTGTATTATGTCTACTTTATTGTCAGCGAGCTTGTTTATTCTGGCCTTGAGCGCTGGTGGTTGGCAGAAATTGAGACAACAACTGCTCACGGTAACTATGGTGGTGATACTGTTGCTCCTTGGGCTACTGGGTCTTTATACCCTGGGGAATATCAGTCGCTCTGCCACGGAAATCAACTATACTATAACCAGCTCTTCTAGTGAAGCACACATGGCTCTAGCAGAGCATTTGCAAAAACTAGAAGCGAAAATGTATGGTGCATTTTGGTGCGATCATTGCAATGAGCAAAAAGAAATGTTTGGTCAAGGTGCCTGGAGCCAAGTGAATTACATTGAGTGTGATGCTAAAGGTAAAAACTCTCGCCCAGACCTCTGCAAGGCCGCCAAGATTAAAGGTTTTCCCACTTGGGAGATTAACGGTCAGTTGTATTTAGGGAAACAATCATTGCAGACGTTAGCCGATTTATCTGACTACAAAGGTTCCCATAACTTTCAGAATTATTCTAGTCAAGCAGTGCCAGAAAAGGAGTGAATCATGGCTTTTCAGGCAAATCAGCCATTGGTAGATTTCAATTTTGGTAAAAATAGGTTAGCTAAATGGCTGCTAAGACTACTCCTTTTGTGCCTCGTATTTGGAGGAGGCTATGCAGCTTATCGCCAGCGGGTTGCCCTGCCAAATCAACAAGCAAAAACCCAAACGCAAACTGTATCTGTAGAAAAACTGAACCTAGCGGTCACAGTTTCTGCTAATGGCGTCATTGAGCCCGAACGTGCGATTAATCTTAGCCCTAAAACTACAGGATTGCTGAAAACTCTGTTAGTCAAGGAAGGCGATCGCGTACAAAAAGGGCAAATTCTTGCCTATATGGATGACTCCAATCTCACCGGGCAATTAACTCAGGCAGAAGGACAACTAGCTGAGAGACAAGCAAATCTGCAAAAGTTGCTAGCTGGCAATCGTCGAGAAGATATTGCCCAAGCTCAAGCACAACTGGCTGAGGCACAAGCAAATTTGCAAAAGTTGCTGGCTGGCAATCGTCGAGAAGATATTGCTCAGGGCTTGGCACGATTAGAAAAAGCACAAGCAAATCTGCAACAAGCTGAAGATGACCTCCAGCGCAAGCAGGAATTAGCAACGGCTGGTGCTATTTCTGTGGAAGATTTTAATCAAGTCCGGACGGCCCGTGATACAGCCGAAGCAGGGGTAAAAGAAGCCAAGCAAGCTTTGCTACTCCTAAAAGCAGGGGCACGGCCAGAAGACATTGCTCAAGCCCGGGCTAGAGTGATGCAAAGACAACAAAGTTTGAAACTAGCCAAAGCAGGGGCACGCCCAGAAGACATTGCCCAAGCCCGGGCTAGAGTGATGCAAGCCGAGGGGGCTGTGCAAAATGCCAAGGCGCAGATAGCAGATACGGTAATTCGCGCTCCTTTCACTGGCATTGTTGCTAGGAAGTATGCCGATCCAGGTGCCTTTGTCAGCCCGACTACCGCAGGTAGTTCTGTCTTATCCGCTACCTCTTCTTCAATTTTGTCCCTAGCTTCTAGTAACCAGGTAGTAACGGCATACGTAGCAGAAAGTAATATTTCCAAAATCCGCTTGGGACAAGACGTCACCATTACTGTTGATGCTTACTCAGGAAAAACGTTTACGGGACGGGTGGCACAAATTGCTGCCCAGGCAGTTGTAGAACAGAATGTTACCAGCTTTGAGGTCAAGGTGGCCATTCTCTCGGATTCAGAACAACTTCTGCGTTCTGGGATGAATGTCCATCTGGAGTTCAAAGTAGGTACACTCTTAAATGCTTTGGTGGTACCGACAGTGGCAATTGTCCGCCAGGAGAATGCTACAGGTGTGTTTGTAGCAGGAGAAAATAATCAAGCTATCTTCACTCCCATAGTGACTGGCGTTACTGCTAATCACAAAACAGAAGTCAAATCAGGTTTGCAGGGAACCGAAAGAGTGTTTATCAACTTTCCAGAAGGGTTCCGACCGCAATCTATTACCCCACCTCCTTTTCCCGGTTCACGTTCACGTTCACGTTAATTACAAGGTGTACAAAAATGGCTACACCAGTTCAGATTCGCTTTAGTACAGCATCCACTGTAGAAGTCTTAGTCATGGCGCTGGAGGCTTTGTGGAGCAACAGATTACGCACAGGGCTGACCATGCTGGGTGTCATTATTGGGATTGCCTCGGTAATTGCTATTACTTCCCTTGGTCAGGGAGTGCAAAAGGCAACCGAGCAGCAATTACAGGGTTTGGGTACAAATGTCATGCTGGTGTTCCCTGATACTCCCAGAAATAGTCGCATCAATCTGGCTAGTACTGGTAGGGGAACACGTTTAAATTGGGAGGATGCACAGGCAATTAAAGAACAGGTGACTACGGCTAGTGCGGTGTCTGCATTCTTGCAAAAGCCTAATGTCTCCGTAGTCTATGGTGGCAAGAATATATTAACTACTGTCATCGGTACGGATTTGAGTTACCCGGAGGTCAAGAACATCTATCCCCAGTCGGGGCAATTTTTTAATCAGGATGATTTGCTCTCTAGTAAATCAGTGGTTGTTCTGGGTTCTAAGTTACAGGAACAACTGTTTGAACCGGGGGCAAATCCAGTTGGTGCCAATATCCGCATTCAGGGAGAGCGTTACATCGTTATTGGTGTTATGGAATCTAAGGGTGCGGTAGGAAGAATAGACCAAGATAATCAACTATATATTCCCTTGACGAATATGTCGGCGCGACTTATTGGTAATAATGCCCTAGCCGGGATTGCCATCAATGGGTTGTGGTTGAAAGCCTCT
The DNA here is from genome assembly GCF_010692445.1 of Moorena sp. SIO3E8. Lineage (NCBI taxonomy): Bacteria > Bacillati > Cyanobacteriota > Cyanophyceae > Coleofasciculales > Coleofasciculaceae > Moorena > Moorena sp. SIO3E8. The sequence goes on from NZ_JAAHHM010000066.1 coordinate 23,603, forward strand.
GATGAGTCGAGTTTAAGTGCAGCTCAATTTCAAGTTACCAACCTCTTGCGCTTGCGCCATAATATTTATCCACCCCAAGCCGATAATTTTAGAATCATTAACCAAACAGACATGATCAATACCTTAAATAATGTGGTGGGTTTATTTACGGTGATGGTGGGAGCAGTTGCTGGAATTTCTTTAGTTGTTGGCGGCATTGGTATTGCCAATATTATGTTGGCTTCTGTTGTAGAACGAAGGCGAGAAATTGGCATTCGTAAAGCACTAGGAGCTACCAAATCAGCAATTCTAAAGCAATTTTTAGCAGAAGCTGTCGTGGTTTCTGGTGTGGGGGGAGTGATTGGCATGGGATTCGGAATAGCCTTGGCTTTCAGTGCAGCCACTATTTTCCAATTTCCGTTTGTGGTTTCTCTGTGGTCAGTCATTTCTAGTTTTGGGCTGTCTTGTATTGTGGGATTACTAGCTGGAGTAATACCTGCAAATAATGCCGCCAAATTAGACCCAATCGTTGCTTTACGGACTGATTAATAAGGATAAGTGTAGGAATTGTGAGAATTTTTGTTCCCTGGTAAGCATTCAGCATTCAGCCGTCAGCCGTCAGCTTTGTGGCACAGGCTTCAACGCTGTGACATAACTCAGATACGAAAGCTGACCTGTTTTATTCAAAAGCTGTTCGCGTAGCGTGTGCGTAGCACATAAGCTGATAGCTGATAGCTGATAGCTGAATGCTTACGTTCCCTACTCCCTACTCCCTACTCCCTACTCCCTACTCCCTACTCCCTACTCCCTACTCCCTGTTCCCTGTTCCCTGTTCCCTTTGCTAAAAAAATAGGATTAAAAACTATGATTTGGATGGAAGCGATTACTAAGATTTATGATATGGGGGAAGTCCAGGTATCAGTTCTCAAGGGCATTAACTTGTCAATTAAAGAAGGAGAATACATTGCCATTATGGGGGCTTCTGGTTCGGGAAAGTCCACATTAATGAACATTATTGGTTGTCTCGATCGCCCAACTACGGGACGCTATGTTCTTGAAGGCAGAAACCTCACAACCCTACATGATGACGAACTTGCCTATATCCGCAATCAGCGCATTGGTTTTGTGTTTCAGCAATTCAATCTCTTGCCTCGCTCTACAGCCCTTGAGAATGTTATGCTACCCATGGTCTACGCCAATGTACCTAAACCCAAACGACGCCAACGGGCAATGCAAGCCTTGAGTCGAGTGGGTTTGGGCAACCACCTTCACCACCGTCCTAGCCAACTTTCTGGGGGACAACAACAACGGGTTGCCATTGCCCGTGCTTTAGTCAATCGCCCCGCTTTGCTGTTGGCAGATGAACCAACCGGAGCCTTAGATACCAAAACCTCCCAGGAAGTCATGGATCTGCTTGGGGAATTAAACCAGCAAGGCATCACCATCGTGATTGTTACTCACGAACATGATGTAGCTGCCCAAACCCAACGACTTATTCAGATGCAGGATGGTTTGGTAGTAGATCGGGATGAGCAAATGTCTCTAAAATCTATCAGTCTTAATACTTAGAGCGGTTTTGAATTGGATGATGTGCAAAGTTCTGGGTTTTAGGGAGCAGGGAGTAGGGAGCAGGGAACAGGAAGCAAGGACGAAATTATCTGACCCAATTAAGACTTAGTATTAAGTATAATTTCTTTACCAAAAATATTGGGTTTAAAGCCCCGTCCTTCTATGACGGCTTTTTTTTTGGCTCTGACTTGACAGCTTTATATAAATTTGCTAGTATAAAAATGTATATTTTTCGTAGCGTAGGCTTGGCCTTTGGCCACGCCAAAGGCGAACGCCGAAGGAGGTCGAATTCGGTGATTATTTTAGAGTTTAAAGCCAAAGGCAAAGAGTCCCAGTATTCAGCGATAGACGAAGCGATCCGGGCAGTCAAATTTATTCGGAATAGCTGCATCCGTTTGTGGTTAGATAACAAGGGAACAGGGAAAAGCGACCTTAGTAGATATTCCAAAATCCTTGCTAAGGAGTTCCCTTTTGCTAATGAACTTAACTCTACTGCCCGTCAGGCTGCGTCTGAGAGGGCATGGTCATCGATCGTCCGATTCTACGATAACTGCAAGAAAAAAGTCCCAGGCAAAAAAGGTTTTCCTAAGTTTCAGAAACGTGCTCGTTCTGTCGAGTACAAGAAATCAGGGTGGAAATTATCCCCTGACAAAAAATCGATAACCTTCACGGATAAGAAAGGAATCGGAAAGCTCAAACTTAAAGGTACCTGGGACTTGTGGCGTTTTGACAAAAAACAAATCAACCGGGTTCGGATAGTTAAACGAGCTGACGGGTACTATGTTCAATTCTGCATTGCAGTTAACGCAAAAGAGGAGATAGACTCAACAGGTAAAACCATTGGCCTGGATGTAGGACTTAAGGAGTTTTATACAGATTCTGATGGTCATTCTGAACCTAACCCTAGGTTTTACAGGAAAAATGAAAAACGATTAAAGTTTTATCAACGCCGGGTCTCCCGGAAAAATAAAGGCTCATCCAACCGTAGAAAAGCGGTTAATAGATTAGGCAGGCAACACCTTAAAATAAGTAGGCAGCGTGAAGAACATGCAAAGAGACTTGCACGTTGCGTAATCCGATCTAACGATTTGGTCGCCTACGAAGATTTAAGAGTTAAAAACCTGGTAAAAAATCATTGCCTTGCTAAATCTATCAATGACGCTGGTTGGTATCAATTCAGGAAATGGTTGGAGCATTTTGGAGCTAAATTCGGTCGGATAACTGTTGCTGTTAATCCTGCCTACACTAGCCAAAACTGCTCTAATTGTGGTGAAGTCGTCAAAAAGTCCCTATCTACTAGAACTCATACCTGTAAATGTGGTTGTGAGCTAGACAGGGATCATAACGCCGCCATCAATATCCGAAATAGAGCCATAAGTACAACGGGGCACGTTGGAACTTGGGTTATAAACCCAAACGCTTCAGGAGATTTAGCCTCTACTCTTTCTGGTTCCGGCCTGATTGAGCAAGTTGAGTCGTTGAGTGAAGAATCCCCGCTCATAAGCGGGCGGGGAGTGTCAAGCAGGTATTACAACCAATAACCGCCAATCCCCCAGCGTCGGTTCCGAACAAATTAGTGTCTTTATTGGTCATGATAATTTGTTAGGGTTTGGTGATAGTCTCTCTGTTACTTACGGGATTACTGAAGGACTCAATCTATATGATATTAGCTATAGCATTCCCATCAATCGCCGGAATGGTGACGTTAGCTTCCGTTATGACAATACCGATAGCCGAATTATTGAAGATGACTTCCGCGATATCAAAATTAGAAGCGAAACCGAAACGTTTTCTGTGACTATTCGTCAACCGTTATACAGAAAACCCTCAACGGAATTTGCCCTTGGTTTAGCTCTAGATTTGCGTCGCAGTCAAACATTTATCCTTGATGATATTCCTTTTTCTTTCTCCGAAGGTCCCGAAAATGGTGAATCAAACGTTACAGTGATTCGCTTTTTCCAAGATTGGGTAGACCGTAATGCTACCAGAGTTTTCGCAGCGCGATCGCAATTTAATCTCGGCATAGATGCCTTTGATGCTACGGTGAATAATGAAGCTCCGGATGGGCGGTTTTTGTCTTGGTTAGGACAATTCCAATGGGTACAGCGTTTATCATCCCGAAATTTATTCTTACTACGTCTTAATACCCAACTAACATCAGATTCCTTATTATCTATTGAAAGGTTTAGTGTGGGGGGAGTCGATACAGTAAGAGGATATCGGCAAAATCAATTAGTAGCAGATAATGGGATCACAGCTTCAGCAGAAGTCCGTATTCCTCTGACAGCAAACACCAATACATTGCAAATCACGCCCTTTTTTGATATTGGCACGGCTTGGAATAATGGCGGTACAAATCCAGACCCACAAACCATAGCGAGTTTGGGGTTAGGATTAATTTCGCAGCCTAGTAACGCTTGGAATTTACGTTTAGATTATGGTATCCCCTTGATGAGTGTTGACGACTCTGGGAATACCCTGCAAGATAATGGTCTTTACTTTTCTTTGCAATATCAAGCATTTTAGCGCTGCATCGCTTTCTTATACCCCACACCCCACACCCCACACCCCATACCCAGTAAGGCTTTTAATGCTGTTTGTCACCTCGTCAGAAAATATACACTTTTCTGTATATCCTATTAAGTCCACCTCCGATACTATAGGTAAAGACAGTATCAGGAGGTAAAGAAGTGATGAATTAACTTATATTAAGTCTAGCCCTAGTGTCAGCCAACAATTTTTAATTTTTGTGTATTTAGCTAAGACAAATTACAGGAGAAGGTGATATGGTCAATGCCAGATCTGATGGGTTAATAATCAATCAAGATTTACCCAATACCAGTAACTTGAAAATTTTAGTAGTAGATGACCACCAACTCATTTTGAAAGGAACAGTCAACGAGCTAAGCCAACAGTATCCAGACGCAGAAATAGTCAAAGCACAAACCGCACAACAAGCTCAAGAGGAAATCGCTAATTCTCACTTTGACCTTTTGGTGATGGATTTGTCTATACCAGAAAAGCCAGGAATGAGTGCCGAAATTGATACTGGTATTTACTTACTTAAGAAGTTACTACAAAACTATCCCCAACAGAATTTCCTGGTGCAAAGCAGTCATGTCAAGACACTGGTACGAATAAAACATGAGATTGATAACTATGAAGGTGGCTTTGTAATTGCAGAAAAGGAACTTTCGGAATCGGAAATGTTACTCAGGGTTGACTTAGCACTAAAAGGAGCAACCCATACAAGAGATATTAAAACTGGATTGGAACTGAAACCAGAATGGTTAGACGTCCTGAAACTAGCTTCTGAGGAAGAATTGACAGATAAACAAATCTCTGAGCGCATGTATAAATGTGAACGGGCGGTGCGTACATATTGGACGAAAATCCAAGATGTTCTCGGTGTTTATCCCCAAGACTGCAAGCAAGAAGGTAAAAATATTCGGATTACAACCCTGAATAGAGCCAGAGAAGAAGGATTAATTGATTAGTTTTTTAAAAATTTAGGAATTTAAATGATTGTATTCGTGTAGTTTTAAACATTGATAGATAACCAGAAACACTATAGCAATTCTATATCCCATAAGGGACAAATTGATCCCCCTAAATCCCCCTTAACAAGGGGGACTTTGAGGTTAAAAACCGTACCTCATAACTGCGACAAACGCTATATTAAATAGTTGCCTATAGTTGCATTCTGGATTTTGTATTTTTCATTGTCAATTGTCATATGGTATGGAAAATTAGAAGAAAATTAAACACAGAAATTGCCATATGGCGACAAGCTGCCCTTCCAGGAATAGCAGTTATCATAATAGTGGTTATACTACGTTTAATAGGTTCACTGCAATTTTTCGAGTGGATAGCCCTTGATACTTTTTTACATCTTCGTCCTGGGGAACCAACAGATGATAAGGTTGTAGTTGTTGGTATTAACGAAGAAGACATCCGCAGTATTGGACGTTATCCGATACCAGATGGAGAAATCGCTGAACTGATCCAAACAATAGAAGAGTATCAGCCAATTGCTATTGGTCTTGATATTATTAGAGATATACCTATTGAGCCAGATCATGCCAAACTAACAAAAGTCTTTCAGCAAAACAAAACTATCATTGGGATTGAAAAAATATTACCACCCGAGCAAATTCCTCCACCTCCAGAATTACCCAAACAGCAAGTGGGGTTTTCTGATATGATAGCAGATCAAGATGGTCAATATAGACGTTATTTGCTTTGGACTCCATCACCTCAAAATCCCCTAAATCCCGATGAAGACAAATATTCCCTATCCCTGCGCGTCGCACAAGCATATTTATCTGCTCAAGGGATTAATATCGAAACGGGTATCAGTGACCCTAATACTATCAGGTTTGACACCACAGAAATTACTCGCTTTTTACCTAATTATGGGGGATATATCAGGGGTAATGATAGTGGATTAAAGATGTTAGTTAATTTTCGGAGTGGCAAACAGCCCTTTACTATTGTATCACTCAAAGATATTCAATCTGGCCAACTAGACCCGAAATTATTTCATAACCGGATTGTTTTTATTGGCATCACTGCTCAGAGTGTCCCTGACCGTTTTAATACTTCAGCAGTTGCTGGTTCCTATGCAAAAATTAACGGTCATATTTATGGTGTATAATTTCATGCTCATGTTAGTTCTCAGATAATTAATGGTGTTTTAAATAACAGACCTTTTTTAAACGTTTGGTCTGATAAATGGGAATATTTGTGGATAATCATCTGGGGTGTTATTCCCATGATTATCGCTCGAATCACTCAATCTCTATGGAAAAATATATTAGCTGTTGGTGCTAGTAGTTTTGCTTTAATTGGAATCACATATTTACTAATTGTATGGGGATGGTGGGTTTCTTTAGTACCAGGTTTGTTAATTTTAGTAATTAATGGTTTGGGACTAAGTGCGTTTGCATTTTATCAACATGACCAGGCTTTAAAGTCTCAAATTAAGGAACGTCAACGTACAATAAAACATACATTTGATCTTATTCATGCTGGTCCTCTACAAACATTAGCCCATGTGTTGAAGCATCTGCGAAGTCAAGATGCACCACAAGAAGAATTACTATTGCAATTAGAGAAACTCAATCATGAAATCAGAGAAATTGGCGAGTATCTGAATCTAGAAGCACTAACTACAAAAGAAAGTCTAAGATTAGGAAGTGGTTTAAAGTTAGAGTTAAAACGTTCTATTCATGAGCTTTTTTATCAAGTATATACCAGTACATTGGAACGTGATGACTTGGAGTATTTAAAAACTATAAAGGTAAAAATCCGTGCATTTGATCCCATTGATTAAAAATACTTGAACCTTGAACAAAGACAAGAACTATGCCTATTTCTCGAAGAAGCTTTGTGCAATGTTGGAAAACACGCTAAAGGAGTAAAACGTGTCGAAGCTACTGGTAAAGAGAATCAAGGGTGGTACACTTTGAGCATAAAAGATAATGGTTCTGGTATTTCCTCATTAACTGAAAGCAAAGGGACACAGTTACTCAAAAATGTTGCGAAAAGTTTGGGAGGTGATTTTAGACGTGATTCTCTTTTTCCTAAAGGAACGTTATGTGAACTAACGTGGCAATTAACAGATTATAAAAGTCGTTGTAAACAATAAAATATTACAATCTCCGAATAGTATGACTACTCAAGGTTTAGGATTCCTTAACAAACCTATTAATTACAGACTAGTAACTAGCTGTACCCTCAGTTTGTTACTATTGTTTGTGCCATCTGCTATAGCTGAATATAGACCACCTGATCGAGAACCTGCTAGTGACTCTTCCGACACTACTGCTCGTTTTACACCACGTGATCGAGAACCTGCTAGTGACTCTTCCGACACTACTGCTCGTTTTACACCACGTGATCGAAAACCTACTAGTGACTATTCCCGAACTGGAGGTCCTAGGGGATGTCCAGGTGAAGCAATACCCCTGACACTCCTGGCACCTCAGACTTATGTTGGTCAAACCGCTTCAGTGCATCCCACTTTTGCTGGCTTTGTTTCCAGTTCTCATGAAATAGAGTTTAGACTGTTTGAGTTTGAGTCGAATAATACACTTAAACAATTGGGTAGTCCCATTAAAAAGCAAACTCAACCAGGAGTTTTTCAGCTGTCTTTACCAGAGAATCACCCAGGATTAACGGTAGGTAAAAAATATTTGTGGCAGATCGCAATTCGTTGTCCAGATGGTGCTATAGTCGAAAGGGCAGAATTCAGAGTTGTAGAGTTGCCAACACGGATAAAAAGTAGGCTATCTACTACAGTTAATAGTTACAATAAAGTAGATATCTATGCTGGGGCTGATTTTTGGTATGAAGCATTTACAGAAGCGCTAAAGTTGGCGCAACCTGGAAAAATGGGAAAGCTTGGTTCCAGTTTAGTGGAAGACCTCACTAAGTCTGAGTTAGAAGAAGATGCGGATAAAATTAGGTGGTTGGAGGAAATTGTAAATAGGGATAAGTGATATCTAGGTTTTATAACCAATTGCCAATCATAATAAACGGTGCCCAAAAATAAGGATTATCATATTGGTTATTTATTTCTGGGATTTCTTTTGCCTTAAGTAATTTTATCTGAGCAGCTTGTAACGCTTTCGCTTTACTCATTCCCAATTGATGTATATTTCTATAAAAGTCTTTCACTAACAAAGATGTAGATTCATCTCCCACAGACCAAAGGGAAGCCATTGCACTTCTGACCCCAACTTGCAAAGCTACTCCAGCTAAACCCAAACTAGAACGTTCATCACCTACCGCTGTTTGACAAGCCGTTAGTGCTAAAAGCTCAACAGAGGCAGAACCGCCACTGACTTGGCGTAAAACTGTTTCTAATTCATTGATGGTGAGTTTATTATTATTTCCTGTAACTAAAAATGTATCTTCGGAAATTATTCCAAATTGAGCATGAGTTGCTATATGAATAACTGGGTAAACTGTATCTTGAATTTCCTTTTCTAGTTTCTTCGGTTCAAAGTCTTCATCTATAAACTGTTTATGATTAGGAAAGATTTTTTGAACTTCTTTGATTTCTAAGGGTACACTTGGCAAAGCTCGGAATGGGAGCTCGTCAATTATTGCTTCTTTACTGACCCCCAAAATTAACGCACGACCTGTTTGAGTATTTAGTTTTTTGGGTGCAGTTAAACTTAAACTAGGGGTGGTAGCGATCGCATAGTTTTCAATTAAGTATTTTTGAGCTTTTTTATCATAAAGGGCAGCCATTGGTATGTCACGCAAAAAGCTGTCTTGAATGAAAACAATAGTTTCGATAGATTGCGACGTTAAATAATCTTCAAAAGGCAGAATCATCAAATCATATAACGTTTTAGCTTCAGTAGTATCATAAGTGATTGACAATTGACCGTCTATTAATCCTTGGCGGAATTTTTCAATCTGATTTCTAAAATCTTTCCGTGATGCTTTGATCCAGTGTAAGTGTTTTTCCTTATTTGGCAGAGTCAAAATCATTGCCGTACCATCGTCTAAAACAATGGAACTAAACACGGCTGTGTTTTTTTCTAAAAGTTCATCAACTTGAGTCTTATTAATAGCTGCCAAAATACAATCATTGCCAAAATAATTTTGTAGCTCTGCTAGCTTTAAAGAATTAACCGTTTCTAAGGCCAAATTTAATTCTTTATTTCGATTTTCTTCATCCAGAGAAGCTAACTCAATTCGGAACTGGGCTAACTGACGATAAACAGGCTCAATTACATCCCGGAAGTCAAATTGTAAATCCCGTTCTGCAATTAAAATATCACTGCGAATTTTATCTAGGGTATTATAGGCACGTTGATAGAAAGGAATCGCCTGTGCCTCTTTGTTCTGCTTTTGTAATATCCTACCTGCTTGCCATTCCCATAAATAAAGGCTATCTTTAGCTTGCAAATTTTGGTCAGCTAATAACAGTGCTTTCTGAGTTAATGTCCAAGCTTGTTGATAGGCTTTACGACATTCATAAAAATGACCTAGGGCACCTAACGCATAAGATTCAGCACGTGTTGCTTGCAATCTTTGGGCAATTTCGATAGCCTGATTTAGTATTGTTGTTGCTTGTGCATCTGCTAATTTTCCCTTGACTGAACACTGGGTTAAGGGCGAAGTAATATTACTATCACCATCAGGTAAATTAGCTAAATCTATAGCTGCATATACCTTTGTAACAGAATCCGGTAAATGATCGAGTAATTCTAGAGCTTGTTGAATATCTACATTAATCGTTGCTGCATCAACTAAATTTAAGTCTTGAGTGCGTTCATAAAGCTGAAGTAAATTCAGTAGACTTCGCATTTGATCCGATTTATAATCTTGTTCTTGAGATTGTTTAAAACTCGATTGAAAATAGCTCAAAGCCTTCTGATAATCTTCCCTGGCATTAGTTTGAAATTCCTTGCCTTTAGGAATACCACGTTTTGCAGCAGATTTGGCACGTAAATTCCAAAGTTGGGCACGACTTGCATGAGTGTTACCTAAACTATTTAATACCAAAACAATATAGGCTGGATTATTATAAATTTTTGCCTCTTCTAAGGCACTTTCTAAATAGTCGATTGCTTCGTTGTAATCACCCCGGAGACGATAAGCTTCACCTAAACTTCCTAATGCTGCCACTTCCCCCAGTTTATCTTGTTGCTCACGAGCAATTTGTAATGCACTTCCTGGCAAACACTCTAGCTTTCCTTGGGATTTGTCGTAATTAGCACCGCATAACAGCGCAATTGCTTTCCCTGGTTGTCCTAGATTACTATAGGCTTGCCCTTGTTCCGTAAGCACTTGCCCTACTTTTTGTAAATTGCCAATAGTCTGATAGTAATAAATTACCTTCTCCCAATAGCCAATTGCTTCCTGAGTATCCCCCAACTGCTGATACGCTCTTGCTAAATTTTCATTAATAATTGCAATAGTTGCCGCTTCATTACTTTGTTCATATACCTTTAACGCTTCTTTCCATAAAGAAATTGCACCACGATAATCTCCCCTAGCATAGCGTTCAATACCTTGATTTACCTGTTGAGTTGTATTGGTATCTTGAGCGTTGACTAATTCTCCTATCGTTGCTTGCTCTGTTATTAAAGATAGATTACCCAGCCATAAACATAATGTCAGGCTGATGAGGAACAATACTCCCAGCCAACGACGCATATTTGGTTTACTAAATCTATCAAACACAGGCTGACTCCGGCTTTAGCTGTGTAATATAGCGCTACGCGCAAGGCAACAGGCAAGAGGCAAAAGGCAAAAGTTGATTAAAACAGTTTAGGTGCGCTTTCCGCATCTAATTATTAAATTCGCCACGGGTCGCACCTTTTGCTGCTTGTATCAATGTCAAACACCTTAATGCGTAGTACTATATCACTTAAGTGCTTGTTCTTAACACTATCAAAATTTGGTAATCAAGCAAACTAGGGCATGTCATCAGTTAAGCCAAACCACAGCAGCAGCCAAGTATAGCGCTACGCGCAAGTCAGAAGTTAGAAGTCAGAAGTCAAAGGTGCGCTTTCCGTAGGCGAATTAAATTCGCCACGGGTCGCACCTAAAAGTAAGCTATGACTAAGTTTCGAATCGGGATAATTACCCTTAATAAAAATCTCTCCCATCTCCCCACACTTCCCACCCTTACCCTACTCCCTACTCCCTACTCCCTACTCCCTACTCCCTACTCCCTACTCCCTACTCCCTACTCCCTACTCCCTACTCCCTACTCCCTTATGTTGCTGAACTTCCCATTTTCAACCAGCCAAAAATTTCCTCTGCTGTCAACTGAAGCTCGATACCATCTAACACCACTAGAGAGTCACTTCCCTGACACAATTCCGGTTGTTGGTTAGGTAGAAAAACCAAGACCGAGCGGTCGTAAGGGTCAATTAGCCATCCTAGTTGAGAACCATGTCTTAGACAATGTAAAATGTTACCTGTAACTCGGTTTGAACTCTGGCCTGGAGAGATAATTTCAATAGTCCAGTCTGGAGCAATAAACACATCATCTACAGGCTCTCCTTCATCATCAAATTCAATCTGGTTCCAGCGAAGAACTGCTATATCGGAAACAATTGACCGTCCGCCAAAAGTACATCGTAGCTCTGGGAAAGCGTAGGCAATTTGCCCTTCCTCAACAACAGTATTAATTGTACTCGTCAACTTGCTATGAAGTCTGGAGTGGCGAGTTTTAGGCATTGGTTTCTGGCTAATTTCACCGTTAATATATTCCCTAGGGGGTTTAGTCTCTGGAAGTTCCAGAAACTCTTCGAGAGTCAAAGGTAAGGAAGCTATCTTTACCATTAGCAGCTGGTTCCAGAAACAGATGTCACCATACTATAGCAATTCTTAATCGGGTTGGTTTTATAGCAATTATCTTTCCTCATGAGGTACAAATTTATGGGTTTTAGGGAACAGGGAACAGGGAACAGGGAACAGGGATAAGGAAGCAATAAACAGTAAGCAGTAAGCAGGGAATAGGTAATAAGGAAACCAAATTTTTGTACCTCATAGCTATCATAAACTATATATCATGTCGGGATAATTGCCCTTAATAAGAATCTCCCCCATCTCCCCATCTCCCCATCTCCCCATCTCCCCATCTCCCCATCTCTCCATCTCCCCATCTCCCCATCTCCCCATCTCCCCATCTCCCCACACTTCCCACCCTCCCCACACTTCCCACCCTTAACCTATTCCCCACAACTGCCACAAAGTCATATAATTGCCTAGGCGAAAGGCAAATGCCATACGTCCTCCACCGAATAAAATCGCGGGTTTCCAAACTACCGGAATTATTTCATGACCAATAAAAAGTATCGAATACTAGCTATTACTGACCATCATACCCATGGGGGAATAAGTTCAATCTATCCCCTACTCAGAACTATGGCTAAACATCCTGTTTGTGACTCTATTAAAGTGGCAAGCAGGGGAAACCCCAAAAATAAGGAATTTTTCTATGACTATACTTCCACTGAGTTAATGAGTTTGCTGGTTGACGATAACTTTGTTCCTCAAGAAAGCGGGGAACAATTCTTAAATGCCAGCATCAAAACAGACTTTAAAGATCATGATTTGATTTTTCTGAGGATAGACCGACCAATACCCGATGAGTTTTTTGAATTCATTACCAGTCATGTACCCGAAGATAAGATCATTAATCGTCCATCAGGAATCCAAAAAACAGATACAAAGGGTTCTCTTCTGAACTTTCCTGAACTGTGTCCGCCGATGAAACTTTGCAGTACTTTGGAGGAAATTTTAGAATTTTACCAAGAGTTTCCCATCGTCTTAAAACCTCTGCGCAGCTATGGAGGTAAAGGTATTATCAGGATAGTTGATGACCAGGCTTGGGAAGGGAATAAGCAATACTCCCTTGATGACTACAAGTCAGTCATTGAAGAAAGCTTAAGAGATAGTGGTGACTATTTAGCCATGAAGTACTTAAAAAATTACAGCAAAGGTGATAAAAGAGTGCTAGTGGTGAATGGTAAAGTTACAGGAGGTTTTCTCAGGATTCCTAAAGAAGACTCTTGGATCTGCAATATGTCAGCAGGGGGTTCGACAACTGTTGGCGAACCAGATGAAGATGAAATCAGAATTGCCGAAACGATTATTCCTAGTTTCTTGGAGCAAGGCATAGTCATTTTTGGCTTCGATACATTAGTGGATGACGATGGCAAGCGAGTGTTATCTGAGATTAACACATTAAATGTTACTGGTTTAGAAGAAGCCCAAACCCACTCAGGTAAACCAGTGGTTCAAGAGTCATCTGATTTAATGTGGTCTTATATTTGTGAACATATTGGATAACTATAACATTTGTATCTGGGTTGTAAACACACGAATTGCCGAAAAAGGCAAAAGGCAAGAGGCAAAAGGCAAGAGCAACCCACCCCTAACCCCTCCCAGGAGGGGAAAGAGATCCTCAGTTGTATTGTCCAAGAAAAAAAAGACCTCCTAGGTTTACATCTCAAATACAAACGCTATATCCATAGGAGCGCAGGAAATGCGGTAGTGGAAGACAAGTAGTGATTTTAGCTCCCGTTACCTTGACAAGACTGTAGCCAAATCACTACATCTTTACCACTACCGCCACAGGTTTTATTTAAGATATAATTTAAATATGACTATGTAAAAAAAATCATTATGGCTACTATTATTTCTCCATCAAAACTCAGCCTTAGTGACGTAGAAGATAAATTTAAGCTCCAAGAAGTAATGGAGCCAGAGTTTTTCCCAGAGTGCGTGGAAAACCTACCCCAACTAATTGAAATAGAAAGGCAAATGCTCGATAGAGCCAAAGCTAATTACAAGTACTTGTCTAAAGATTTGGTACTAGAAGACCTAGTTAAAATGGTTGTTGTTTCTCCTTTATTGGATTTGGCAGGATTTTACCAACCGCCTTTTAAAGTTAAAGCAGAGTATGAAGTGTCTTTACCCATTGAAGATAAAGATGAGGACACAATTGTCAAAGGACGTATTGATATTTTGGTGGCGATGCAGCGCGGTCTTGGGGGTCTCCCCCATGAGCGACTGCATCAAGACGCTAGCAAACCAATTTGGATAGCCGTTATTGAGTCCAAACGTTCTGCTGTTTCCTTACAACCAGCAATTCCTCAAGCACTAGTTTACATGCTCAAGAGTCCCCAAACAGAGCAACCAACATTTGGTCTTGTTACTAATGGTGCCAGCTTTATCTTTATCAAGTTAGTTAAAGGCGAAACTCTACGCTATGCTTTATCAAAAGCCTTTGATATCTGGAATCCTGGCAATTATTTATATGATGTTTTGGGTATTTTGAAGCGTATTGCTGCTGTGACGGCTAAGTCTTAGAGGAGACACAAGTAAGCTATCAGCTATCAGCTATCAGCTCTCAGCTAATGTGCTACGCGCACGCTGCGCGAACAGCTTTTGACTAAGCGATGCAGCGCGGTCTTGGGGGTTCCCCCGGAGACGAAACCTTAGATAGTGGAGCCTTTATAGTTAGCAGGTTATGCAGAAAAGGGTTAAATATTTGTTAATAAGGCTCCACTATCTTACGGTAACTTCAAACCATGAGCGACTGCCGTGGTTTCCCCCATGAGCGACTGCATCAAGACAAGAGGTAAGCATTCGTTTAGTTTTGATGGAATATAAAGCCTAAACCATGACAAAATCGTCTTTATAGAAGATGGAGAAATGACCCGCCGGGAGCAGGAACAGGTGATGGAAGAGGTAGTTATCCCGGTGTTGCAACAAGAAATTGAGCAAGGAAATGACCTGATCAATCGAGCGCTTTACGTAACTAAGGACAAAATGCTTAGATGGGTAGACTTACCCTAAACCTGAAGTTTTGAAGGCTAAGGACTTTGGTAGTAGTACCCAAGAGTGATTTTAGTTACCGTTACCTTGACGCTTACCATAGCCAAATCACTACATCTTTACCACTACCCGGATTTGTTATAAGATAATTTATAAGATAATTAATACTTATACTATATCTAAATTTATAAATCCAAACTATGTCAACAAAAACTGGTGCTGAAGACTATTATGATAAATTTGCTGCCAAGTATGACGAGGTGTTAAAGGCACCCAGTTCTAATGTACAGTATGTCAATGAAGCGGTTAAAATATTCCATCGACATAATCACCATCAAGGCAGTGTTTTAGATATTGCTTGTGGGACAGGGATCCTAAGTGACTTGTTGCAAGGAGAGTTTGAGTATACAGGGATTGATATTTCCAGTAAAATGCTGGATTATGCGGCCAAAAGGGGTTATAAAACCATCCACAAGCCCATTGAAACAGCCCTAGCTAAAATTGAGAGCAAGTCCTACGATTTTGTTTTTTGTTTAAGTTCGTTACTGTTTGTGGAAGACGTGGCAACAGCTATTACGCAGATGAATCGAATTGCTCGCCAAACAATTATTTTTAGCCTTGATGAAACAACCGAAGAATATATTCACAAGGTGCCTATTCCAGTTTATGACCACTCTAAAATTGCCATCGACAATGCCATCGAAGATTATTTTATTGTAGGTTGGACTTCTCCCAGCCAAGGAATTACAATCCGAACTCGGATGATTTATATTGAAGCAAATAAATAGAATTTTTAATAGCAAAGGGAATCGGGAATCGGGAATCGGGAATCGGGAATCGGGAATCGGGAATCGGGAATCGGGAATCGGGAATCGGGAATCGGGAATCGGGAATCGGGAATCGGGAAACAAGATTGTTTCTATCATTCCAGATAGCGTCACTTAGACCGGGAACAAAAACTCTACCGGTTGTGGGGGAGATGATGCGTTCGCAAAGCGGTTCCGAAGGAACATCGCGAAGCGGTTCCGAAGGAACATCGCGAAGCGGTTCCCCTGAATCAAAATCGGGTGCATCTTCTAAAAGTTGTTTGACCCAGCAGTGGTGCGTTACGGGGCAGCAACCTAACTCTGGCTACGGAGCGAAACATGAAGGCCCCCCTAACGCACCCTACACAACTCCCGACTCCCGACTCCCGACTCCTGACTCCCGACTCCCGACTCCCGACTCCCGACTCCCGACTCCCGACTCCCGACTCCCG
>NZ_JAAHHM010000067.1:0-39131 GCF_010692445.1 Moorena sp. SIO3E8
AAGTTTGAGGACAACTTTGATCAGGTCATGGACTTCTTCATATAGCTCAAGCCACATATCCAAAGCACTTTGCGGGACTTGAACACTAAATACATCAGCTTTGTGCATGTCATAACTTGCAGTGTACAGTCAAATTAATGGTCAAGTTAGAGTAATTTTAGAACTGGATTAAGATGCGATTACCCTGGGTAGGGTGGGCAAATACATGTCATCATGGGCAAGGCAATAGGCAAGAGGTAAGGGTGCAAAAGTTGATACAATATCCTAACTTTAATGCGTAATGCTATATCATCTGGTACAGCTAAAAATCCCTAAAATAGCAACATCTCCAGCAAAACTCTACCGATAAGAAAATAGCTATACTAAATTCCTGATGCCGGGTAGTATTTCCTAGCACTGTAAGGGTAAACAAACCGTAAATATACTGCCTTGGTTTAACTGCGATCGCACTTTCACACTCCCCCCCATCCCCTCGACCAAAGTCCTGACAATAGATAGTCCCAAACCCGCGCCACCAGTAGAACGAGTTCTAGTTTCATCGACCCGATAGAAGCGGTCAAAAATACGGGCTTGTTGTTTTAAAGGAATACCGATACCACGATCACAGACCTCAATTCTGCCACGGCCATCCACCTGAGTTAACTTAACCGTGACTGGTTTATCGACACTAGAGTATTTGACGGCATTATCAATCAAATTCAGTAGAACTTGTTTGAGGCGATTGATATCTGCTTTGACCCAAATCCCAGTTTTATTTCTCTCAACTTTAATAACTCGCTTCGTATATTGTCTTGCCATCTCAGCCACCTCTTGGACCAAGTCATCTAGGACAAAGGTTTCTAGATTGAAGTGTATATGACCACTATCCGCTCGTGCTAAATCCAGTAAATCCTGCAACATTTGCACAGTGCGGTCAGCTTCTGAAGACGCAATTTCTAGGGCTTCGCGCTGAGGTGGAGTCAAATTAGCACCGCGACGTAAGGTACTTTGGACGTAGCCAGAGACTAAGGTTAAAGGAGTACGCAATTCATGGGATACATTGCTAACAAATTGCCGTTGATTTTCTAAGGCATCATTCAGACGCACGAGCATTTCGTCAAAGGTTTGTGCCAATTCTCTTACTTCAGTGGGAGCATTATCGAGCTGTATTTGCACATCTCCCAAATCATCAGCAGAAATACTCTCAGTTAGCTGACTCATCATCTGTAGTGGTTGGAGCGATCGCTTAATATAGAATGCGATCGCAATACACATTCCTCCAATAGCCAGTGCTGTAGCAATCCCCAGACTCCGGATCAGCTGCAAAAACATCCGTTGATCACTAGTAATGTCTTGGGCAATGTAAAACTTACCAAGATTGGATTGCTTCACTTCCAAAGTAGTGCCGCAAACCACCCAGTAGCTGCCATTTACTTCCAAGACTTCCGGCATGGGCGGTATCTGTGGCAAATACTTTGGAGACGTCAGCGTTTCAATGACCTCTTGCGCTTCAGATTGAGCAACAATACCATTGTTGGGATGCTTTACCCAGAGTAGGGTATTACTATTGCTGAGTTTATCAATTGCTTTTTGCATTCCAGTTTCCATGGTAACCATATCGCTATAGATTTCCACATCCTGGGGGAAGCGCTCTGCAATATAACTAATACTCTGTTTGTGAGTGGAAACCAGAATATCCTGCATTTTCCAGCTGGTCCAAATTGCCAAACTCCCCATACCTAAGGCTGAAACAGCGGCAATTCCTAAGGTTAGTCTTACCCGTAGGGAACGTAAATCTAGATAATGGTAGGAGTTATTCAAGAATTTTTCCAGCAAACGGCTGGGGAACTTCATCAGTCTTTGTAGGATTATTTATATTAATATTACTAATTATCACTTTGACAGAACAACCTGAGAAATTACTGATAGACTAGTTAAAATCAGATAACTAATATCTGCTTTGGGAGGATGGGGATTGTCAAGCTATACCAAAGGGAACAGGGAACAGCGGATCTGGGAACAGGGAGTAGGGAGTAGGGAAAAGGGAAAAGGGAACAAAAATTCTCGCAATTCTTTTAGGGTTATTGGTATAGGGAAATTGGGATTTGGTAACTAAAATAACAATCGAGCGATAACTACTGGACTAGAAACACTACCAATAACACTACCGATAAGGGTGCATCTGATATTTAAAAAAAAGGGTGGGAGTGTGGGAAGTGTGTTTTTTTATTATAATTTTTGCCTAATTTCATGCCTAGAGATGCACCTAGCAATAACACTACCGATAACACATCCAAAATAATTGAATACGATCTGATTGAGGAGACCAGTCTAAGGTTAGTAACAGTAAATGTATTCTATATGCCAAGTAAAAAGCCACCATGTTGAACTGGATTTATTTAACTCCCTATCGGAATTTATTTCATTTGATTAACATAGCCCAATTATGAGTATCGGTAATCAGTAAAATAACGTATATTTAAACTATCTACCAATGGTAATCTATTTGTGAACAAGAGGTGCGCTTGACCCGTAATTTAATTCTTAATGGGTCAAGCGTACCTAAATATGTCGGTAAGCATTCAGCTATCAGCGGTCAGCGGTCAGCAGTCAGTTGATTTTATTCAAAAGCACCTCAACGTGGCACAGGCTTCGACGCTGTGACGCCCATAAGCTGAACGCGCACCCGTGCGCGTAGCCCTAATCGCTGTTCGCTGATAACTGACGGCTGAATGCTTACTTCGATGACCTGATCTAAGCTTGAGTATATAGCACTACCCATTAAAGTTAGGACATTGATACAAGCTGAAAACCTTGTGTAGTAAACTTTTGCCTCTTGCCTCTTGCCTCTTGCCTTGGGCGTAGCGCGCTTATTAGACCTCTAGCAAAAGTCCAAAACACGTCTCCGATAATCCTTCCGAGACCGGATATCCGCAGTTTTCTACTGCTGTAAGAAGTCTAGTGTCTAGTTTTATGAATATCCCGTTCTAGTCATTACCGGCAATTTAATTATGAAACGTTTTGGAAATTTACTGTTAATTTTGTCAGGAATCCTAATGGCGGGTGAACCCTCAACTGCCTTACCTGAGTCTCCCAAAACCGGGAAATCGGAACCGATCCAACACAGAAGTGAACCTCTAACTGTCTCACATTTAGGGGCTACTGAGGTTTCTGACATGTCAGAGTATACTGAAGTTCCAAGGTCAGGGGATATATCTGAGACTGAAGCACCGACTACCGATGCCTCTACCGAAACTTCCGATACTGGTATACCTATACCTATAAATCCTATAGATATAGAAGTGCCTTTACCGGATAATTCCACTGAAGACACTAAGCAGCAAGATACCTTAGTAGATAGGGAGCTTCCAGAAACAGACACTTCTACGACAACTGTACCTACAATAGACTCAGATACCAAAGATACAGCAACTTCGGATACAGAAACTCCAGATAAAGAGGCTTCGGATACAGAAACTCCAGATACAGAAACTGCGGATACAGAAACTGCGGATACAGAGGTAGAGAAAGAAGAAACCACAACTGCTGAAGACGCTAACGAAAAGGACCTGGAAGCAGAAGCTGAAGAACTCAGCCCAGAAGAACTGGCAAAACAGCAGAAACTGATTGAAGCCGATAGACTTTATCTAACTGGAGATATAATTGGTGCTGAACAACTATATCGTGAAGCAAAGAATCCTTTTGATAATCCAGAACCAGTTCAAAAACTACCCGAGGCAATTTACGACACCGCTCAACTCTCTCCTGCTGGTGGAGTGTACTGGCGTAATTATGAGTCAGGGTTAGAAAAGAATTTAGAAAGTAAAATTCTGATTCCCCTCAAGTTTTTAGTAGAGCGGCAACCAGAATTTATTCCCGGTCATATACGCTACGCTCAAGCTCTAAAAGATTATGAGCGACTTGATGAAGCCTTAGTAGTTTTAACGCAAGCTAAAAATCTATATCCCAATGAGCCGGAATTAATCAAGGTAACCATGGCAATGCTAGCAGACTCAGAAAATTGGTTTGAAGCATCTCTGGTAGCTCGTGAATTTGCCCTGTTTAATACTGATAATCCTCAATCGGAAGAGTTTCTTCAGCTGGCTGATCAGCATCTAGACCGCCACATTTCCCATCTGCGGAATGAAATTACCGGTAATACAATAATGAATGTGATCACTGGAACATTAGGTTATGTTTTTACTGGTAATCTCTTTGGTCCCCTATCAGCAATAGAGTCAACTGTATTAATGCTCCAGGGAGAATCAGGCATTGGCAAAAGAATTGCTAAGCAAGCACAAAAGCAATTACCGATGCTAGAAGACGAAGAAGTGCTGGAGTATGTGCGGGAAATGGGAAATGAACTTACCAAGGTAACAGGTCGCGATGAGTTTAACTACGAGTTTTATGTAGTTATGGATGACCAACTCAATGCTTTTGCTCTACCAGGAGGTAAAATATTTATCAACGCTGGGGCTATCCTAAAAACCAAGTCCGAAGCAGAATTAGCTGGTTTACTGGCTCATGAACTATCCCATGCTGTGTTATCCCACGGTTTCCAGTTAGTCACTCAAGGTAACTTGACTGCTAACATTGCCCAATTTATCCCCTATGGTGGCACTGCTGCTAATTTAATTGTACTTAACTATAGCCGGAATATGGAACGTCAGGCTGATGATTTAGGAACTAAAATTCTTGCGGCTAGTGGTTATGCAGCAGATGGATTGCGCAATTTGATGATTACCCTGCATGATCAAGGTGGACCAAAACCATTATTTCCTTGGCTTTCAACCCACCCAGAAACTAAAGAACGGATTAATAATTTGGAAGCTACAATCGACAATAATGGTTATAACCGTTATACCTATGAAGGTGTAGAAAAGCACCTAGAGATTCAGAAGCGAGTTGCTCAACTCCTGAAAGAATATGAGGAAAAACAGAAGGAAGAAGAGGAGGGCAAACAGGACGGAAAACAAGAAGATGAGCAGGAGCAAACACAAGATAAAGAACAGGAGCTAAAACAAGAAGATGACCAGGAGCAACAACAGGAGGAGTAATATTGATAGTATTCAGCTATCAGCGGTCAGCTATCAGCGGTCAGCTTTGTGGCACAGGCTTCCAGCCTGTGACTTCACTGAGATTAAACCAATGCTTACCTGTTTTATTGTAAGCATTCAGTGGTCAGCCGTGAACATTGGCCTTTGAGCCACGCTACGCGAATGGCTCACGCTACTTCAGGTGCCGTCAGAATAAAAGAAACCTAAGCAGCTTAATTAGCGTGCTCATAGCTCATAAGCTGATAACTGATAGCTGATAGCTGATAGCTGAATACTTAAGATCACATTGCTTCAAGTTCCTTACCTTTGGTTTCCCGAACTGCCAAAACAACTAAGAAAAAGGAGATAGCAGCAGCAACGGTATAAAGACCATAAGCAGTACCTAAACCAAATCTAGTCAGGAGAATGGGGAAGGTCATGGTAATGAAAAAATTGGCCAGCCATTGAGTAGAAGCACCAACAGACAGAGCAGACCCTCGAATCTGGTTGTTGAACATTTCCCCTAGCATCACCCAGACCACTGGTCCCCAGGAAAAGCCAAAGCAGAATACATAGAGGTTAGCAGCTAAGAGGGCGACAATCCCTTGAGAGTGAGTCAGAATCAATTCACCAGCGCTATCAAAGTGGGCAAAAGTGAAAATAAATGCCATTATCCCCAAAGTCAAGGTCATCCCAATAGACCCGAGGAGCAGAAGGGGTTTGCGTCCAAATTTGTCGATGTATGCGATCGCTAAAAGGGTAGTAATAAGATTAATAGCGCCAGTAATAACATTAATTAGCAGGGAATCCCCTTCTGAAAACCCTACCTCTTGCCATAACACATTACCATAGTAGAATACTACATTAATTCCCACAAACTGTTGAAATAGAGATAGTCCCATGCCTACCCAGACAATGGGAAGGAGCATACCATTTTTACCAATCAGATCAGACAGTTTAGGCTTGCGCTCCTTGAGAAGTGTTTGCTGAATTTCCAAGACCTTGGCTTGGACATCACCACTCTCAATCTTGGCGAAAACAGCAGCAGCTTTTGTCAATCGGCCAATAGAGACCAAAAAGCGGGGAGATTCAGGAATCAACCAAGCCCCGACCCAATAAACAGTTGCTGGAATAAGCTCCATCCAGAACATCCAGCGCCAAGCCGGTATAGAAAACCAAAGTGGTGCTTCTGCTGAACCGGTAGCCATACTAATCAAGTAGTTGCTGACAAAAGCAATAAAAATACCAATAACAATGGCCAATTGCTGCAGAGAACCTAACCTTCCCCGCAGGTGAGCTGGAGAAACCTCTGCGATGTAAGCTGGACTAATTACACTAGCGGCACCCACAGCAATGCCACCCACCAGTCGATAGACTATAAAATCCCAGATACTGATTGCTATACCAGAGCCAATGGCACTGATAGTAAATAAAGCAGCAGTGATCAGCATCACCTTTTTGCGGCCATACCAATCTGCCATCTGTCCAGCGTAAAACGCCCCAACTGCAGAACCTAGCAGCATCGAAGATACTGAAAATCCCGTCCCGACGCTAGTGGAGTTAAAGGCTTTTTGCAGTGCTGTAATCGTGCCATTGATCACTGCACTGTCGAAACCGAATAAAAAACCACCAATGGCAGCTACTGCGGAAATCAGAATTACAAAAGATATATGGTATTGTTGTTGGTCATTTATCATTGATAGCAGTTCTCAATGGGGTGAGGTACTTTCGTCTTGGGTTAATGGGAGTAGGGAGTAGGGAGTAGCGCTGCATCACTTTTCAATTTTCTATATTCATACCAAGTTGCGGTCAAAGGTACAACAATCTCATCCGCCCATCTCCCCATCTCCCCATCTCCCCATCTCCCCATCTCCCTATCCAACCAATTTAATCTGTTTGAATGCAACTCGGTATCATCCATACCTGGAAGCTTTTTGCCCTAATTCTTTAGGTGGACAAGTTGCCAGTTAAGCAACTGTCTATGGAAAGAACGACCTATCACCAATGGCATAGCAGGGTTCAATAGTAGACAGAGCGAGGATTAAAGCCGAATCTTGCTAAGACCTTAACTACCAAGGAATTGTGTACAGGTTTAAATAGTGGCATGGGATACCTCACCAGGCTTTAAAGAAGGAAAGTAGAGTTTAAAGGTAAGGTAAAGCTGAGGGAGCTTGCAGCAAATGGAATCAACTAAAAACCCCACCATGGAAGAAATGAACCTATTCTCAGAGCCTGGCACTGGCAAGGTAGAAAAGACAATTACCCCTCATAAGCCAGGACGAGTCAAGTTTAAAGCAACTTACTGGCCAGCAGAAGTATGCTCTGATTTTCAAGTCACCCTTGAACCTGAAGACCCAGTTACAGTTGTTGGTCGGCGGGGCATTACCCTGATTGTGGTACCAGTCGGTTATATTTTTCCCGATGATTCTCAAGAATCGAGCCAAAACCTAGCCAGAGGAATTGTCTCACGCTTGTTTAGTTGGACTCAACGATTGCCTTGAGTGTTTACAGTATTTTCACATTAAGCCAAAGCCCAATACCACCCTAGGGTCAGTATTGGGCTTCTGGGTTTACTAGACCTTTGGCACTAATAGCAAAGGGAACAGCGGATCACCGGAGTAGGGAGTAGGGAGTAGGGAGTAGGGAGTAGGGAGTAGGGAGTAGGGAGTAGGGAGTAGGGAGTAGGGAGTAGGGAGTAGGGAGTAGGGAGTAGGGAGTAGGGAGTAGGGAGTAGGGAGTAGGGAGTAGAAAAGAAAAATTATCACAATTCCTACACGCATCCCTAACGATCACTTTCTGAGGGACTTAGGCAATAACTCTACCGTTAAAGTGAGTTATTAATAATCACCCTACTTTATAGGTGAGTTTACTAGACGTTTGACACTAAGGGCGCTTTGAAATTATAATAGTGTTATAGGTATAGTTTTTCAAATCCAGAAATGAACAAGTGCGTTTGTACTACTGAAGCAGCATCTCTGTTAGGTATTTCTCCTCGCCGATTGCGCCAACTCCTAGAGAAGGGTCGGGTCCGGGGTGCCTATAAAAGCGGGAAATTCTGGATTATTCCCCTGTTCAACAATCTGCCTCAAATCATTAAAGGCACTAGAGGACCAAAAGGAAAATGGCGTACCAGTCGTACTCCGGCTCTAGCAAAGATTAATGTCAACCGCAATCATATTGGCTCGAATATCAACAAAAGTCCTCAAGAGCGCAAGCCAGTGATTTCAGTAAAACGAAGTGGCAACAATGTATACGGCAACCAGGTAGAAATCCTCGGTCCGTGTCGGATTGTATATCAGCCAGACACTCCACTGGCTTGTGGCGCTCGTCTGTGGATTGAAACCTTTAGTGATGTTCAGTTCATTGGTGGTAGTTTTCCTGCTCGTGGTTGAAAGCTAAGTTGCTAGTTATCGACAGCAGAAAACAGAGATCAAAGTTTGTCGAGAATGGCAACAACTGATCACAAAATTGTGATCACAGAACTATGGCAAGCTTCGGGATTTTATCCGTGGCCATTGAATTGATGCAAAAACTTTTCCAATCGATCCATCCCCTTCTCAATGGAAGCCATATCCGTAGCATAGGACAGACGGATACAATCATCAGCACCAAAGGCAATACCAGGAATTGCAGCAACTTGCTCGGAACTGAGCAAGCGATCGCAAAATTCCAAAGAGGTTAAACCAGTTTGACTAATGTTAGGGAATAAGTAGAAAGCAGCGTCTGGCTTCAGACAAGTCAGTCCAGGCATGGCCGTCAGGCGCTCTAACATGACCTGTCGCCGTTGGGCAAAGGCTTGGCGCATCTGTTCTACACAGTCAAGGGAACCTTCCAAAGCTGCGATCGCACCATACTGAGCAAAGGTACAAACATTAGAGGTGCTATGACTTTGAATCGTGGTCATTGCTTTAATTAGCTCTAGTGGACCGGCTATATAACCGATACGCCAGCCGGTCATGGCAAAAGCTTTAGCAAACCCATTACTAATGATAGTGCGCTTGAATATTTCTGAGCCTACTGCCCCAATACTAAGGTGTTGAGCCCCATCGTAGCGAATTTTCTCGTAAATTTCGTCAGAAACCACCAGAATATCTTGCTCTACCACTACCTCCGCCAAGGCTTTTAGTTCTGCGGGAGTATAAACCATACCGGTGGGATTAGACGGAGAGTTGAGAATAAATAATTTAGTTTGGGGTGTAATGGATGAACGGAGCTGAGCCGGTGTAATTTTGTACCCTTGAGTGGCATCTGTAGGAACAATCACAGGTTTGCCACCAGCCAGCTTTACCATTTCTGGATAGGAAAGCCAGTAGGGAGCAGGAATAATCACCTCATCTCCCACTTCAATCAGAGCCAGCATCAAGTTGAATAGGGATTGCTTACCGCCGTTGGTGACAATAACGTTGTGTGTATCGTAATCCAGGTTATTCTCATGGCGCAGTTTATTTGCGATCGCAACTCTTAGCTTCGGTTCCCCAGCAGCTGGACCATACTTAGTCTTTCCTTCATCCAGGGCTTGCTTACTGGCTGCTTTAATATGAGCGGGAGTGTCAAAATCCGGTTCTCCGGCGCTAAAACTACAAACATCAATCCCATCTGCCTTCATGGCTTTGGCTTTAGCAGCAATGGCTAAAGTTAAGGAAGGGGTAACTTGACCAACTCTTGATGCCAGCTTCATGCTCAAAAATAATAACTGAGGAATTGTTAATCCGATTGCCTTTACAATCTTATCATTTTCTCATACTAGCTAGCCATTCAGAATTAATTTTAGATTTTTTTTAGCTTTTTTTAATATTTATTTTATCTTTCAGCCTTGTGCCTTTGTTACCTAATCAGGGCTAATCAATGCTGTAGAGGTTTGCTGTCAAACCATGAACTTACGTTAACTAAAGACTAGAAACTATATATTTCTTAAATTGATGTGTTTTTTTGCTGCAATTTACTGCCAATTAATTCAGACTTAAATTTATTGTTTACTTGACTAAGTAGCAGAAAAAACGCATCTAAATTCTAGAAGCCTTACTGAAATAAGATTACAAAAATAATAAGCAAAATTACTTATCTTATGACTCTTAGATCGAGTAGGTATTTCAAAATAAGATGCCTTTATCCTGAACTAAGTAAGTAGCTATAAAAGTAAAAGTTTGTCAGTGCTGAGTGTTAAAGTCCTGAGTTTTTTCCAGCACTTTGGTAGTGAGGAACTGACTCAAGGGCTTTCATCACAGCGCGAAATTTGCCCCAACAAGTTTGTTTGGGCTTCTTTGTGTCTACTAATTGATTTTCCTGTCACTGTCGGAAGAGGATATTGTAAATGTTAGAGGTAGAGAAATACTACAGAATCCTGGAGCTGGAGCCTGGAGCTTCACAGGAGGAGATTCACCAGGGCTACCTCGATTTGACCTGGGTATGGCATCCTGACCGTTTTTCTGGTAATCCCCGGCTACAACAGAAAGCTCACTCCAAGCTACAACAAATCAATGAAGCTCATGCCCAATTGCGCTCTTTACAAAAAACTCTCAGTTGGAAAAATAGACACCCCAAGCCTAAAGCCCAAAACCAATCACCATTAAAAAACAAATATCGTCAGTCAGGCTTATATAAAAGGGAAGTTGATCCTGTGACCACCGAAGCTAGTGAAAGTAGCACTAGCAGTAAGAGTCAGAGAAATCCAAAGTCTAGGCGTGTCTATCCCAGCCAGAAAATCGATGATTGGTTAGATTAACTGACTGGTAATTACTTGTGATAACTTGATCGCTGCTTTAATTACTTAACGTTTCTATATCCTGTCGGTAGGCAATTAAGGCGTGACGATTCCGGTATTCGGCAATAGCACGCAGAATTGCATCAGACACTTCCCGGGATACGATCGTCTTAATTTCAACATTGGTGTTGTAGCCCGGAATATCTCCTAGGCGTCTGCCGTGACCACCTTCTCCCCTTACATCACTAACAGTATAACCAGTAGCCCCTTGGCTTTTGATTAGCTTGACAAGGCTTTCTCGAATTACTGATTCACCAATGATGGTGACTAAGACAGCATTATTGATGGGAGCATCTTCTGTAGACATAGGAAATTCCATAATCCTGACATCTACTAGTCTAGAATCTTCTAGTTTAGACTAGTAGATGTTAATTTTTAGTTATCAATGGGATTGACCTACGGTCACGCTACGCGAACCCATTGACAAGTAAGCTCAACTATACCGATTAGTGCGTAATTTCAAATCCCTGCAAACCTTCTGGTGTCTCATTATTAACCACCACATTGTCAACCACAGCATTTAACGGTCCGCTATGACACCAACGCACCATAGCTTCCACTGCTGCGGTGTTCCCTTCAAACACTGCTTCCACACGCTTATCAAGAAGATTTCTGACCCAGCCGTTCACCCCTAGATGCTTAGCTTGAAGCATTGTGGAGTAGCGATAACCAACTCCTTGAACTCTTCCGGAAATGAAAACATGGGTGCGGATTTGCTTGTGTGGTGTTGATGAGTTTTGCATTTAGCAGTTTGCTGTTGACTACACCAATTAATGTTGAAGGTTGTTCGCCCTAAGCATCCTTTGTCGGGGAGGTTGAGTGTAACACGCTTTGCTTAGGGTCAACCTTCAACCAACCTTCAACATAGTTACCCCAAAGCATGGAAATTGATCGTATTGTTTAGCTACAGCGCACCAGCGGCTGTTTTATCCAATACACCTCCAGATAGGTGTGTGGTGATATTCATCGCTTGCAATACTGGGGCTTTGTCTAAGCCTTGGGGATAATCAATTACGCTGACAGCCCCATTTCCCTGCTTGATATTCCAAATTAATGCTGGACTCAAGCCAAGAATGTCACAAAGTACTACTTTATTGATAGCATCATGAGCCACCACTAAGCCAGTCTGAAATCCTGAACCAGATGCCGTAGCTGATTTAACTATCCCATTCCAGGATGGCACTACTCTTTCCAAAACATCCTGTAGGTTCTCTCCTTCTGGCATTTGTACCGTTTCTGGGGCAACTTTCCACTGATGCAGCAATTCACCATACTCTTGGGCTATCTCTGATTCTAATTTACCCTCCCATAAGCCATGACTGATTTCCCGGAGTCCATCATCAAGTTGCAAATTGACATTGGGGTGAGACTGGAGAATAATTTCAGCAGTTTCCTTGGGACGCAGCATGGGGCTACTGACTGCAAAATCAATGGGGATATCTTTTAGAAACTCACCCGCAAGCTGTCCTTGTTTACGACCATTGTCATTTAAAGGTACATCAATCTGTCCCTGAAAGCGAGAGGCACGATTCCAATCGGTTTCACCGTGGCGCACCAACAACAGACGCAACCCTTGGTCAATATCTCCCCTTTTTGGCAATTTTTCCCCCAAGTGGGAGGTTTGATTGAGGGATTCTAATTGTACGGTTTCTCCCCAGCCACCAGTGAAATTTAGCACATTGATGGCACAATTGGATTGCCTGATACTATGGTAACGAGCAGGAGTTACCCCAATGGCACTGCTAATTAAGCAGCGATTGATACCATTATGGGCTACGATTAAAATCGTACCTCCTTCATAGAGGGGGATAACCTCTTGCCAAAACTGCTCTGCTTGTTTGTATAGTTCAAGCACAGGAAAATATTCTTTTGACCCGACCGCTGTGGGAATCACCATGGAAAATTCATGGGGGCGTTCTTTCCAGCGCTTGTAATCTTCTGGGAATTTTTCCAAAACTTCGTTCTTTGGCAGATTTTCCCAAAGGGGTAAATCGATTTCTATCAGCTGATCTGATAGCTGTAACTGGGGAGCGTTTGGCAAATTGGATAGGATAGTCTCTGCAGTTTGCTTTGCCCGTTGTAAAGGGGAGCAGTAGATAGCATCAAAGCTGAGGCTACTGAGGGCAGTACCGACTTTTTGGGCATCAGCACGACCTTTGTCGGTCAAGACTGACTGATCACTGCGTCCTTGAATGATCTTCTGAATGTTGTAAGTACTTTGACCGTGACGGACAATAACGACGCGGGTAGCCAATCTCTTATTCCTCCATGAGCAGGTATGTGGTTCAGCCGGGTCAGCTAGGGTGACAAATGTATACTGGGTCTACTGAGATGATTCCGAATCATCAAGGTCATTGTAACCTAGCTAGATCATCCCTAAACTGGCAGTGTAAAGTTGGTGACTAGTTATTGGTTAGTAGTCCATTGAGCAGCAAAAAATAACTAGTAACTAATGAGCAAAATGCTTGTGTGTTGGGGGGTTCGATGACTATAAAACGGTTGGTTTTAATTGTACTGACGATTTTTGCGATCGCTAGAATTGGGCTTTCTCTGGTAGAAAGCTGGGGTCAGCCCCAGATTCAAACTAATCTGGAACTTCGCCAAACCAATCTAGTACTCCATGGCTGGGAGTGGAAAAATACAAACCCTGATTCTGCTGCATCTGAGCAGTCTAATCAGGAGTCTAAGGTAGATTGGACTGTGGCTCGAAATGCTTTGATTGGTGCTGAGCCGTTTCAATCTGCTCAAAAACAGTATGAAACAGCCCGTCAATTGGCTCAGACCAATCAGTCAAAGGTCCTGACCAAACTCCAAAAATTTTCCATAGGGAAGGTAACCACACCGAACGATAGGGGGCAATCACAATCACCAGTCACTCCCCTGACCCAAAACGCCTATGCCTCGGAGCAGCAGCAATTGCAAGAGTCATTGTCTGACATCGAACAGCTGATTGCTCGGCTGGATTTGCGTATTGGCATTCTCCAAGCTCAACAAGGAAAAACCGATGCTGCTATTGAAACCTGGGATAAACAGACATACTCTAATGGCTCATTAGAAACTGCTGGGGTATTAATGGGTCTATGGAGTGATCCACCCCTGGTAATACCAGATGCTGAGCAAAAAATTGAACAAAAGTTAGATAATTGGTTCCGCTATCGGGCGTTGAGTCAGCTGTATCAAGTGCAGCAGCGCCAAAGTGACCTATTGTTACTCCAAACCCAAGAACAAGAAACGGCTGAACAAGCAATTGTCAAATTATTCGTTATCGCTGTCATCCCAGGATTTAACACCCTATTGGGTTTAGTAATCTTAGTGTGCTTGGTTGGTCAGTTGTTGTTTCAAGGTAAGCAATCCCTTCTAGCCACCAATCATAATCTCCCATGGAAAACAGCTTGGGATGGGGAAATTATTTGGCAAGTGCTGATTTTTGGTTTTTTCGCTATCGGTCAACTGCTGTTACCGGTTTTAATTGGTTTGTCACTGGGGATTGTTGGAATTAACCCAGCCAATTTTACGGTACAGATGAGTGCTTTCTATGTGTTGCTAACTTACCTAATCATGGCATTTGGGGGCTTGTTAGTGATGTATCTTTCCATTAAGCCCTTTTTGCCCCTGCCAGAGGATTGGTTTAGCTTCAAGTGGCGCAGCAACTGGATTGTCTGGGGAGTCGGTGGCTATTTGATAGCACTCCCCTTGGTGATTGTGGTATCTCTGATTAACCAACAGTTATGGCAAGGAAACGGCGGTAGTAACCCACTGTTGCCCCTAGCTTTGGAGGGACAGGACAGCATAGCT
Source organism: Moorena sp. SIO3E8 (assembly GCF_010692445.1). Lineage (NCBI taxonomy): Bacteria > Bacillati > Cyanobacteriota > Cyanophyceae > Coleofasciculales > Coleofasciculaceae > Moorena > Moorena sp. SIO3E8. Next base: position 14,572 of record NZ_JAAHHM010000067.1, read on the forward strand.
TTGATCATATTCTTTCTGACAGCAGCTGTGGCAGCACCATTGTTTGAGGAGATAATCTTTCGAGGGTTCTTGTTGCCCTCTTTGACTCGTTATCTACCAGTTTGGGGAGCGATCGCATTAAGTAGTCTGATTTTTGCGATCGCTCATTTGAGTCTCTCAGAAGTCCTACCCCTAGCCACATTGGGAATTGTCTTGGGATTCGTTTACACGCGATCGCGTAATCTCCTAGCTCCCATGCTGCTCCATAGTCTCTGGAATAGTGGTACGCTTCTGAGTTTGTTTGTTTTAGGGAGTAGTTAAGAATTACAGCGGTTTACAATTGGGTGAGGTACAAATTCCTGGCTTTTAGGGAACAGGGAACAGGCAACAGGGAACAGGGAACAGGTAAGAGGTAAAAAATCCTGTGTACCTGATAGTTATGAAAAACGCTGTAAGTATGAACTGTCAAGTATCAAGTGTTAAGTATTAAGTGTGAAGTATGACGTGTGACATTCTTCATCCTTCAAAAAACACCATAAAGCTGTTTAATAAATACCATAATCTGATTCCCGTACTCCAAATCTGGATTCCAACGTCTGCCTAAGTCATAAACTGAAGGAGCAACACCTCTGGGCACATATTCAAAACGAGGGTCTACTATCGGGGTCTCGTTAATCATATCAGTACTGGCATATGCCTTCAGGTGCTGAATGTGAGCTTTAACTCCTGTTTTCGGGTCAGGAAACGTAGCACCAGCAGCACTAGCCTCAACGGTACCCAATCCACAGAAGTTATTCTGCTCAGGTTTGACCTTACCTCCAAAGCGTAAATAATCGGTTTCCAGACACATCTGACAGAAAGCAACATCGTGGTTCACTCCCTCATTTTCCGCTTCTTCTATGTAAAGTCTGGGTAAGTCAGGAAATTGTTTTAAACCGTCTTCATTGTTTTTCTCAAGAAAGCTTTTCAATTGGCTTTCAGTGGCATTTCCCATCCCCATAATTTGATCACCATCTTCGAGTAAGGTGCGGGGAAGTGAATTTAAAATAACAGTTTTTGTCTGATTTTCCCAGGATGCAGCTATATTAAACTCCTGTAAGTCTACCGCTTTGACATAGACAACATTTCCATAACTGATTTGGCGAATATTTTCTCGATCAGTTAGACTAATCCCGAGCATTTCCACTAAATCAACGGGGATAAAGGCATTGCTATTAATTAAAATCCCTTTTTCGTCATACTTCTGTTGTTTAATAAAGATATTGATAGTAGGAAACTCAGGAGTTTTTGGAGTCTGACCGCTCCATTTAATTAATCCTTGAGCAATCCCTTTGGCAAATTTTTCCCGCTGATTTTGCAGTAACTCTAGGTCTTGAGGATTGTCGAGAAAACACAACTGCATCAGTACGGAAGAGACTGCTACCTGACGACAAAAGGATAAGCCGCGCCGATTGGGAGAGTGGATATCCGCTTGAATGCCACGACTGGGAAGTTCAGGAATTTCTTGGAGTAAGGCATTCAGTAAGAGCTGAGCATCCAGCTGCCTTTCATCGTTACCATAGATGTAAAAGGCTTGAGCCCCTCGCAGGGAACCGTTAAAGGCATTACCATGGATTTCCAAGGCTACGTCACCAGGCACAGCATTGGCATTGATCCATCGAATTGTGTCTCGACGACTGAGAGAGTCAGGAACAACTATACAATCTACTCCCCGTAATTCCAGCTCTTTAACAATTTCATTACGGGTAAGTATCATTTCCCGAGACTCTGTTGTGCCTAAAGCCACTACTCCCGGGTCTTTGAGGTCATGACCAGCGGAAATTATAATACGTGCCATGGGTGGGTTTCTTCTCCTTAGTTTACCGTTTTTTGGTCGGAAAATAATTCGGTAGATTGCTTTAAAAAATCGTGCTAATAGCTTACGCATTTCGCATTTAAATTGTCAGTTACGGAGAAATAATAAATGAAACCATCAATGATGATTTAGGAATGATGAATACCTCGGGAACTTCTGAATGAATGAATGAATGATAGATTGTTTCGCCATTGACCATTACCATTCGGTTAGGGTCAATGGTGTTCAATTAAAGTCCCATTTTGGCACGGGTTGCTGGGCCGACAATTCCATCTACATCTAAACCGTTTTGTTGTTGGAACTGCTTTACAACTGCCTCGCTACCTCGTCCATAGACACCATCCACATCCAGACTATAGCCTGCTTTGGCCAAGGCTTGTTGAATAGCACGTACGTCTTCTCCCTTCATGTAAGGTTGGCTTAGGCGCAGTACCCGAAATTGTATTGACTTCTCAGATTCTTTCTTGGAGGGTACCGAGATCGAAAACCCTTCTGAAAAACTATTGTTTAGTCGTCTCTCGGTTGATGGTCCGTAGGAACCATCTTCGGAAATCCGGTCATTGATATTATAGCGGTTCCAAACTCGCTGGAATGCCCGCACTGCTAGGGCGCGAATGTCTCGGGTACCTCTGCCTACGTAGTCGAAATGAACTGGGTCCCCCCAACCGAGCCATCGCCAGCCGTACTTCTGGAGGTAAGGTCGCCACCTCAGGTAATCTGAAATATCAATGGCTAGACCACTTTGGTGATTACTGCGAGACGGACGGGCAGCAATGGGAATACCGCAACGGCGATTTCTGTAGTGGTTATATAGTATTAATTGCTGCGCAATGGTCCGATAGGCTGAATTAATTACCATGGGAACGCCCCGGTCTTGAATAGCACGTTCGAGGGCTCTTTTGGCAGCGGGTTGGAGCATAGCCCAGACAGCAGGACCTAGTTGCACATCTAAATCATCAAAGCTGATTAGTACATTCGGGATAAGTCGGTTCATTTCATCAATAATCTGCTTGTCTAGCCCCCGAACCACTTCTGTAGAGCAGGAGGTAACATTCCTGACCTTGATGGATATTTTCTTAGGGAACAACTGCTTGTCATCATCCCAAACCTCCACATGGGGTTCGTAGACGTACCAGGTATTCTTGCCATTAAATTCATCTTTGGTCAAAGCAATCCGCAGGTAAGACTTCTCTTCTTTGAGGTCTACCCAGCTGTGCAGCTCTAGTTCCCTGCCTTTTTTGACCCAAACTTTATCCTCTTCATTTTCGATCTTCTGGCTGGGTACGGGTTGCTGTTTTAGGAAGGTATCATGTACGATTTTCAAAGATAAGACCATCAGTTTCCCTCATAGATGAAATGGTGGCAGTAGTCGTGATTGGTGAGTCGTGATTGGTGAGTCGTGATTGGTATTTGTTAGTTCAAGTACACTCCTGCCTAGGAGGAGTGATTAGGACGTTTCAAGCTAGCTGTTGTTAGCCCTACCAAGCTCAAGACTCTTCCACTATATATTCATATTCAATACTAGAGCCTGGGATTACGGCCAAATCTTTGACAAAATTGGGCAGAATCCTCCGCTTATAACAGTTAGAGTCAAGAGGATATTAATGTCCTTGGTTAGTTCGACAGGAAACAGCTAATGACTGGGTTACCATGCCCAATCCCTGTTAATGCAATCAGCATCTCACCCTTAAGTCATATTATGTCTGCTTTAACAATTCCTCGGAAAGGTATAGTAAAATCAGAGGGTAAAAATTTTTTTTGCTTGTGCCAGTTTAATAACTGGCATATTAGTTAGTAACAAATTACTAATTTGTGATATTCAGCAACTATTATAATAGTTAGGGCGCACGTTTGTGCGCCCTAAAAATAGCGTTAATCTTCTGATGCAAGCGCTGTCTGTTGTTGAGAGCGCTTCGCTTCCCATCAATTAAGATTATTCGATGATCTCAAACATAGCGATCTGCGAGAATTTCCAAAGCACGGTCTGAGCATCCCATTAACCACAGGTTTGACATCCCAGTTTTCTCCCCTAGCAAAATTCGCCGTCTACAGCGGAAGGTTTCTTCCTCCAAGTAGGCTCCTAGCAAGCTTCGTTTCAGCAAAGGACTCCAGATACCGGTACGTCCATGGAGCACTCGCCAGTTGTCAACTACTAATACCTGTCCGGGAGTCAGTAGAAATTCGGCATTATAGTCAGGATCTTGTAACAGTTGGGAAAATCTTCGGTAGGCTGCCAATAGGTCTTGAATCTTATCGTAGGAAACCTCTAGGGGTATCCTGGTGTTGTGGTTATACCGAATCTGATACACTTCTCCATTTTCATCCAAGTTAATTAGATGATTACGCCGGTAAGCTTCCCATTCATATTTCCGGGGGCCGGAATCATTTTCCGATAGTTTCTCTTCCACAGAGAGTCGTCGGCGACCTGCTGGTATATATTCTGTGGTAAGTAGCTCAAAGAAGTAGGGGTTTTCGGTTTTGATTACCTCTGCTAATTTGAAACCATCAACGACAGTGGAATAGGCTTGTCTATCGTTATCCGGGTTGTCGTAGAGGGTACATTGCAGAAATTGGATTCCAGTGGGAATATCGTAGGCAGTAACGTCTGTATGATTTCTTAAACGCCCCAATTGATAAGAATGTTGGATAGCCTGAGCAACTGCGTTCTTTCTATCCATAGTAAATACATTGGTGGGATGATAACGTTGTCGTAAAGGCCCCACCCGTTCCACCAATGCCCGAAAGCTATGTTCGTCATTTGGAGCATTCTCAATTACTGCTACCCCTAGTTCGACGAGCTGATTTAGGTAGGACAATAAAACGTCGTCATCATTCATCACCTCATGATAATCAAAATAAGAGATAGATACTGATGCATCCCAAAGTTGAGGTTTTGATTTTTGTTTAAGGGCTGGGTCATCGTAACAATGAACTCGTAGCCAGGAAGGATCGAATACACTGTGATGCCCTGTTTCCTGACCACCCCAGACAATATCCAAATTACCTTCACGATCAATTGTCACCTCTTGAGGAGTTGGGTTTAGGGGCATTTTGAGGAGGTCATGTCCGCTATTGAGGCTTAAGGTATCTCGCTGAAAGCATTTAGGACAGCGACAGCTATCTAGGAGCCAGAGATGATGGTAAAAGCTTTGATGGCCATCTTTCCAAGTGATCTCTACACCATTGTCATGGGTTGCTATGGATTTGATGCAAAAAGCGGGTTTGAGTTGTCGAAGTAGCGTGGTCATTTTAATTTAAAGCTCCTATTTATCAAGCTCCTAATGTATTTGGTTTGTTTAAATTGTGGTGCGGTCTGCCAGAATTTCTAAAGCACGGTCTGAGCATCCCATTAACCAGATATCTGACATACCGCTTTTTTTGCCTAGTAACAGTCGCCGTCTGCTACGAAATGTTTCTGGTTTCATGTAGGCTCCCAGTAAAACTCGTCGCAGCTGAGGATTATGAATGGCGGTACGCCCGTGGAGTAATCGCCAGTTGTCGTTAACTAATACTTGTCCCGGAGCGATCAGAAATTCGGCGTTATATTCAGGAGCTTCAGCTAGTGCCGTAAATGCTTGGTAGGCTGCATATAAGTCTTGAATCTTATCAGGAGAAACCTCTAGTGGCACTCGGTCTTTTTCATGGTGACGAATCTGGTAGACTTCACCTGTTTCATCTAAATTAATTACATGCTGACGATGATAAGTTTCCCATTGGTACTTCTTGGTGCCAATTTCATGCTTAGATACCTTTTCTTCTACACCCAGGCGACGGCGACCTGTTGGCACATACTCTGTGGTCAGCAACTCGAAAAATTTTGGCTGTTGGGTTCTGAGAACTTCGGCAATTTTGAACCCATCCACTAGGGTAGAATATGCCTGTTTGTCATTGTCTGGGTTATCATATTGGATACATCCGAGAAATTGCAGTCTGGGAGGAACGTTGTAAGATACATGGTCTGTGTGATTATCTAAACGTTTCATATACTGATAGGCGTGGTGAATATTTCCTGCCAGTTTGTTTGCTGTATCCAACGTAAAGATATGGGTGGGATGATATCGTTCTTGGATCGGTCCAATCCGCTCTATCAGTGCCTGAAAACTTTCTCGATTCTTGGGGACGTTGTCAATGATGACTACTCCCAATTCCAGCATCTTGTCCAACCACAGCAACAGTGCCCAATCGTCTTTCATCACTTCGTGGTAATCAAAATGAGGGATGGACACTGATGAATCCCACAGTTGGGGTTTTCGTCGCTGTTTGAGGGCGGGGTCTGTTTGACAGTGAACTCGCAGCCAAGATGGATCGAATACACTGTGATGTCCAGGTTCTTGACCGCCCCAGACTATATCTAAATTGCCTTCACGATCGATCTTGACCGCTTCAGTGATGGGATTGAGTGGCATTTTCAGGGGGTCATGTCCTTCCCCTTCTGAGCTGTTAAGGCTCAATGTATCCCGCTGGAAGCATTCGGGACAGTGGCAAGCATCCCGCAGCCAGAGATTATGGTAAAAGCTGTGATGACCATCTTTCCAAGTGACTTGTACACCGTTGTTGGTCACTGCAACTGATTCGATCCGAAAAGCGGCTTTGAGTTGCCGAAGTAGGGTTGTCATGTTTCACCTTTATCCTTTGTCTTACTTGGTTTCCATTTATTTGAGAACTAGGCTTCAGCCCCCACCATTACCTTTGACTTAGACGTCAATTGTTTGCCGTTAGTGGTTTGATAGCCGTTGTATTCCAGTGTCTCTCCATTAGGGGTGAGTGTAGGGGTGAGAGTCTGGTAAAACACTTCCTGACAGCAGTTGTTTTCATCAGCAATCAGTACCCGCGCTTGGTGTCCGCTACTCAAAATTTCAGCGCGATCGCATTGCTCGTTTGCCCAGATAATCAAGGTATCTCCCTCTTTGCACAGTAGCGCTCCCCCTCCATTGGGACAAATTTTTCCTGAACCTGCTTCTCCTGGCAAAACATAGGTTGACCAGCGATTGCCATTGTCAATGTTGACAATTTCTACTTCTTCGAGGGGTAGGATCCCTACCTGTGCCAGCAAGTCGGAGTCAATCGTGACACTGCCCACATAGTGGCGGTTTGCCTCAGTCACACGCACTCGATGTAGCTTGGCGTGCATTAGTTTGATGGTCGCCATGATTTCTCCTCCATTGAGTTGAATGAATTAAAATTCAATTGACTTGAACGAGCCTATTTCTGGACTTAGCCATTGGCATTTTACGATCTCTATTTGAGATTGCTATACCATCGCTCCAACAATCACCAAAAACCTAAATCACTTCGGTTAATCAGTGATTTATGAGTCTCGAAATACGGATTTTTTCTCGTCTGCCATGATTACTAAATAGGCGATTTTTAGCAGCTATTCAGTAATAGAAGTTGACACATTTTTTGATACATCACTATTTTCATGAAAATACATCGATTTACCTTTCTCCCTCCCGCCCTATCCCTTTCTATCCATTGAAATAGCCAGTTTAACAGTTACTTAACTGGCGCTCTAGCTCCTTTAGAAGCGGCTATGGGAAATACTTGCACTTCAACTTATAGAAAATCATCTGTTTCTATCCATTCCGTGCTGTGTTTGCTATCTATATTCTCAGTCTTCTTCAGGTTTACGAAGGGGAATCTTTAGACAAGTATCTTGCTCCTTCAACAATAGACAATCTACGGTAGCATAGATACTGCCTTGTTTATTTTTATAGACTACTTCTCCAGACAGTGGTAAGGGAGCTGTGTGCCATACTCCAGGATGAATTGATATGCCGTAACTACCATCAGAGTAAAGCGCTACAAAATCTTCTGCTTTGACATTGTCCCCAGGAGGCGCTAATAAAAAGATGCTAGGTTCACCATTTTTAGGAATAAAAGCCTCTCCTGCATCTAGATGGGCGCTAAGCCAATGCACTAGCACATAGTTAGAGTTAGTTTCAGGATCAACTACAGCCTTTCCAGTTGCACCACCGCGAGCATTTTTATGGTCAGCGGAAAGCACCGTAGAACCACGCCAATATACTTTGAATTCGTCTTCAATAAATGTACCATAACCCCCCCTAGCAATAAGAGGTCGTTTCCCTGGGTTTGGCCATTTACACAACTCTATTTCAACATCTTCAAAATCCGTGAATACATTTCCTAATCCTTCAGCATTTTTTGAGTTTAGCTTTTTTAATGGAACGTCATAGTATTTGCATGGTGTAGCCATGATTTTCCCTTAAACTATCAGCAATTAGTGCTTTTTAAGCACGAGAGCAACCATTGGTTCTGTTTCAAAGATGTTAAACTCTACTCGATCGAGTATACTCCATGACAGCTCTTCGAGAATCTCTTGTAATGAATCGTTGCTTTCGTAGTAGTCAACTCGCAGGGTGAGGACAAAATATCCTCCAGACTTCAATAGTTCGAATAGGTTTCGCAACCCTTTAGGATGGGCGTGACCAAAGGTGAATACCCCCAACACCACAATCCCGTCGAACGCCTCAGGAGTAGAGAAGGTTAGAGGTTCTGCCACGTTCCCTTGGTGCAAGGCAGTGTAAACTTGCTTTTTCCTAGCTACCTCCAGCATTTCCTCGGAGAAGTCAACTGCTGTAATGTTGGTGTATCCTAGGTCTGCCAGAGCCTCACCTACCATTCCTGTACCTGCTCCAACATCAAGAATGCTTGCTGCTTTATTTGGCAGTACCTTTGCCAGAGCCCTAGCGGATAGAACGGGAGAGCAACGATAGGTCTCGTCTAAGTCAGCATCGTAAATGGTCGCCCAAGCATTGTACTTATCTTTTAAAGTTTTTTCATCATTAGTTCCGTAGATCCACGACACGCGATCGCTTACCTTTTGACAGCGATAGAAACTCCATCCGAGTTCCCGAGCTGTAATCGCCTCGCACATCTTATCATAGGAAGCGCTAAGTTTCGGATACTTGCTCAGAGCTAGCTCTGACAACAGTTGGTAGCTCTTATTGAGGTGTTCGCTCAAGTCTTTAGCCTCCAACACCATCAAGCCAATTTCACTGAGTGTTTTTGCGTAGGACTCATAGCTAAATGTTGGTTCAAACAGTAGTCGTTGATAAACGTGCTTTTGGCCTTCTGCGCTGATCTCGGACACTGGAGTGATCAGATCATCGAATAGGAAGATGCCTTGTTCTTGAAGAACACGGTAAATCTCCTTCAGAGCTAGCTCCCGCTGGTGGACATGGTAAAGGGTGGCTTGGCTCCAGACATGGGTAAAGGAATTGTCTGAGAAAGGTAGGCTAGTTACTGATGCTTTCTGAAAAGAGAGGCGTAGGGAGGGATACTCCTGAGCTAATGCCTTGGCATTGCCAACCCCGACTGCACTGATGTCAATGCCGACAACTTCACATCCTGTCTGCTGGGCTAGCCAGATAGCGGTGTTGCCGTTGCCGCAACCGATATCAAGTACCCGAGATTCAGTAGTCAGCCCACTGCAGGCGAGCATATATTCATTCCAACGATGGCAAGCTGGGACAAAGTCTTGAGCACGAGCGTCGGCTAAGTTGTCAAAATAGCCCCAATGTAAACTGCCTTCAGAATCCCAGAAGCTACGATACATGCTGTCTTCGTGATCGTAAAACGCTTCTGTGTCCGCTTCTGTATATTTTTGTGTCATTTTGTTTGTCTAAGTTGAGACTTACAAGTCAGACTTACTAGATTTTCAAGGAAATTCCCTTCATGAGAGTAAAATCATAAGTGCTCGTTTCTTGAAATACTTCATATTTAATTCATATTTCCTTGATATTCTCCTTCATAATTCCCTGGCCTTTTGGCCAAAAGGCCAAGGTCAATCGCAATTTCAAGACTAAGCTACTGGCACAGTTAATCTATTTAGGGCTTTTTTTATCAACTATTAACACGTCCAAAACTTGTCGAAACCCTTAAGTTAGTGCGATCTGAATTATCTAAGCTGGGGAAGCTTTTTTTTTCCAAGTCTCCTGCTGTCGTCATTTACATAAACACCAAAATAATGATAACCATTAAAAACATTAACTGTAGGCTAGTTGAGCAGCTGTTAGCCTAAGCTGGAAATAAGAGGCATGTGTTCTTCTTAATCATCTAGGCATTGCCACTATTACTGAAGCTGTTCACCAAATCTATGCCAAAATCTATCCCAACTTATCCCAAGACTACCTTAACTCAACCAGCTTTGCCTGTAGAAACCATCACATTAGATGTAACTGGCATGAAATGTGCTGGTTGTGTTGGTGTAGTGGAACGGCAACTGAGCAGTAACCCTGGGGTATCGAAAGCCTGTGTCAATCTGGTAACTGGGGTAGCTGTGGTAGAGTATCAAGCTGGTGAGGTAGAACCAACTGTCCTAGCTGAGCTGCTTACATCAAAGGGGTTTCCTAGTCAACCCCGTTTACCTGAAACTGAACAGGGAACTAAGAGCCAGGATAGGTTAACACCAGCCCAGAGACATGAGCAAGAAGCCAGAGCATACCGCCAGCAACTAGTGATTGCTGCTGTGCTGATTGTCTTCTCTACATTAGGACATATCGGTCATTGGTTCCATGGACCAATGCTGCCAGTATTGAGTACGTTGTGGTTCCATTGGGCATTGGCAACTCTAGCGCTACTACTTCCGGGACGCTCTATTATCGTAGAGGGTGGGCGCGGTTTGTGGCACGGTGCTCCCAATATGAATACGTTGATCGGACTGGGGGCGGTGACGGCTTACACCACTAGCTGTGTGGCATTACTATTCCCTAACCTGGGATGGGAATGTTTCTTTGATGAGCCAGTGATGTTGCTGGGTTTTATTCTTTTAGGTCGGACTTTAGAACAAGGAGCAAGATATCAAGCTGCTGCTGATTTTGAGTCTCTGTTATCCCTACAGCCTCAGGTAGCCCGGTTGATTGGAACATTAGACAGTAAAGAAGATGACCTTGCGGGTATCGAAATTCCTGTGGAGCAAGTCCGGGTGGGAGAATTGTTAAGGATATTACCTGGGGAAAAAGTTCCTGTCGATGGGGAAGTGATTACTGGACTCTCATCAATTGATGAGTCAATGCTGACGGGGGAATCCCGAGCAGTATTGAAGCAACCAGGGGACATGGTTACTGGTGGCACGTTGAATCAATCAGGACTGCTGGTGGTAAAGGCAACCCGTACTGGTAGAGAAACTACTTTGGCACAAATTGTAGCACTAGTGGAGGAAGCGCAAACTCGGAAAGCGCCAGTACAGCAGTTAGCAGATTTAGTAGCAGGGTATTTTACCTATGGGGTGATGGCGATCGCATTTTTAACGTTCCTATTTTGGTACGTGGCTGGAACTAGAATCTGGCCGGAGGTCTGGTCAACCATGGCGGCTTCTCCATTACTGTTGAGTTTGAAATTAGCGATCGCAGTTTTAGTGATTGCTTGTCCTTGTGCCTTGGGTCTAGCCACACCTACCGCCATTCTAGTCGGTACCAGCCTGGGGGCAAAGCGGGGCTTATTAATCAAAGGTGGTGACATTTTAGAACAGGTGCATCGGCTGGATACTGTGGTTTTTGACAAAACCGGTACCCTAACTCAGGGTCAACCCACGGTTACCGATTGCCTGCTGATTCAACCTGAAACAGAGAATGATCAACAGAGCGGGATTGCTACGAAAACCATTGCTGTATCTTCTGCTAGCCAATTGCTGCAACTGGCAGCAGCAGCAGAAAGTGGCACATCCCATCCCTTAGGTAGCGCAATTGTTACCGAAGCTCAACAGCAACAGTTACCGATGTTAGGGGCTCAAGATTTTTACACAGAACCAGGATTGGGACTATCAGCTTTAGTAGAAAACCAACGGGTAGTGCTTGGCAGTGCAGACTGGTTGAGTAAGCAGGATGTTACGATTAGTGATACTGCTCAAGCTGAAGTCAAGGCTTTGGCAGATGGGGGTAAAACAGTAGTTTATGTAGCCGTTGATGGGCTACTAGCTGGATTAATTGGTGTGAATGATCTTCCGAGAGTCGAGGCTAAAGAAACAGTAGAACACCTCAAAGACCTGGGATTGCGGGTGATGATGCTAACTGGTGACAGACCGGAAGTAGCGGCTGCTGTGGCCAAAACTTTGTCAATAGAGCCAGAAGATGTTATCGCTGGGGTGCTTCCTGATGGCAAAGCTAATGCGATCGCAAACCTCCAAGACCAGGGACACTGTGTCGCTATGGTGGGAGATGGCATCAATGACAGTCCAGCTCTAGCACAAGCTGATGTTGGGATTGCCTTGCATGGGGGAACCGATGTGGCAGCGGAAACAGCAGGAATTATTCTGATTGGTAATAACTTGCTCGATGTGGTCAAGTCCATAGACCTATCACGAGCAACCTTCAACAAAATCCGCCAGAATCTGTTTTGGGCATTCGGTTACAATATATTGGGTATTCCCATAGCCGCTGGTGGGCTACTACCAGGATTTGGGATGGTACTTTCTCCTGCTGCTGCTGGTGCCTTCATGGCTTTCAGCTCAGTTAGTGTTGTCACAAACTCACTGTTGCTAACCCGTTTACGGAATTAGTGCAAGTCCGCTTGAATACCTATAGTAAACCATCCACAGCAGCAAGGTTTCAGAAAGCTATACTTCTCTGGGTCATTGGAAGCAACCACCATAGAGTCAGCTTGGTGTCTAGTTTTTGACTTTTATTGATTCAATGGTTGAATAACAGATAATCAGGTAATGCTCACCACTCAGGAGAGGTTTTCTAGGTAAATCAGTACCTAAGTCAGTCGCAAGCTGATTGAGACCTGTGCCAATGTAAGTAAATAAGAGCATTGTTCTCAAGCAATTACCCTTTTGATCACGAGCGATTCATGGCTACACAATCTGACCACAACCATTTACTGATTATTGAGGATGACAAAGGAAGCAAGCAGATTCCTTTGGAAGAGGAGGTATATTCTATCGGTAGAGATCCAGAGTCTGATATCCGCCTGTTTTCAAAGTTTGTGTCTCGCCGACATGCCACCTTAGTCAGGCGTAGACGTTCTGATGGCAGTCCCTACTACCGAATTTTTGATGGTAACCTCAAAGGTAAGACTAGTGCCAATGGCATTTTAATCAATGGTCGTAAGCTTCAAGCCCATGATCTCGAAGATGAAGATGAGGTAATTTTTGCCCCTAAGGTCAGTGCTAAATATTATCTACTGAAGCGAGAGAATACGCCAACTGATCCAGTAGATCAAGTCGATGAGTATGATATTACCCTAATTAATCCCGGCATGATTGATGATCCGGAAGAATGGGATAATTAGAGATGAAATGACCGCCAAGTTAACCTTAAAATTATAATTTTTAAGGTTATAGTTTGAGCGGTTAGCTACAGGATGTTAAAGTTTACCAGTCGCAACGGGAGAATAGATCACTAAGAAAAGACTTGCGCCAATCCGTCACTGGGTCTTCTCTCCGGAAAGTCACAGTACGATTTTCCTTGGTGTTCCACGGTGCCAAGGGTAAGTGTCCTTCCTCCGCTTTGTTTTTGTTGAAAATTTCTGCATACCAGTTTACTTTTTCCCACCACTCGTACCATGTTTCATCTAATAATTCATCATACTCTCCCTTGGGTAAGCCACGCTCAGCAATAATTTTGTCCAAGATTTGCTTTTGTACACTGAAGCCAAACTTTCCATCTGAGTGTTTTAACCAAAGGGTGTTAAGAGTACGTAGCTTTTGGCAGGAACATTGTTCAATATGTTTGAGATCGAGCCAACCTTCTTTTTCTCGATCAGCGATGTAAAGCATGATACGAACATTTTTTAGCTCAGCATCTTTCCAGTTTCCCGACTTCATAAAGAAGTGAAGTTCAGCGAGAAAGTGATTCAACAGAGAGTCTTTGACCATTTGAGAGTCTTGACCGTTTTCAGATAGTAACTCAATGTATTCTCGATGGAAATTTTCTACGGCATTCGTTGAGAGTATTGACTGTTGTTGAGGAAGAAAGCTAGGTATAGGAGTTTCTGTATCGATATCAACGTTCGGAAACTTTTGCCAAGCCTTATCAAGGAGATTAAAGGCTTCTTGGTAAGATTTTAAGGCTTCCTCTATCTTCCCTTCTGTTTTCAGCAAGCTCCCTTCTACTCTTTTGACATGAACCTGAATTGCCCATTCTTCGGGGACATCTGAATTTGGTTGTGAGGGTAAGAGATTGTTTTTCTTGATCTGTTTAATCATTTGTCTAGCCTCATTCCACCGTTCGGTTGCTTTACTATCCTGTTCAAATTCTTGGTACTTCTGACTAAGTTGCTGATTTGCTAAAGAAATTGAAGCTAGCAGCATGGCTTGCTTGAAATCACGTTTGTCTTGTGGGATTGGCGTAGACTGACTGACTTGAACCCATGCCTCTTGTGCTTCAGAAGACAGCCCCTTGTTTTGGAGTTCTGCAGCAAGTTCAGAGAGCCTATTAATGGTTTCGATATCTTCTTTGATTATTTTATGAGCAGCTTTAGCTTGCTGTACTCTGATCACTTCCTTACCTGCCACTACTCCTGAAACAATTGCTCCCAACACAGCTATACTTAGCACCACAGCGCCGATCTGAATCCGCTGTTGAGCCTTCCGATTCGCCTCAGTTAGTACCTGATTTCTCTTCTGGGTCGCTTCCCTATCCTTCCTCTCTCTGTCTAATTCTGCTTCCAGCTTCTCTTGAGCGATTTGCTCCTCAATCCCCTTCTTTTCACTAGCCGCCAAAAACTGTTGATCTAAATAACTTAAATTCTTTCTTTTCGCCCAAGCCTGAGCATCCTTGAGAGCCTTCCCCCGCAACAACAGCGACTCATCCTGACATCCCGACGCCACCCAAGCCCTAAACCCTTCCGAATAGGGACGTAATGCAGCTAATTCTTGTTCAATCCAGTCTTGATTAAAGACTTGATGATAGATACGGTTATAGACTTTAAGAACTGGAAAAGCTCCAACTCTCTGCTTGAATACTAATCCAGATAACTGTAACTTACCTTCCTCAAAACTGTTATTGGCAACAACTTCTCCCTGTTGCCACACTTGCTGATACAATTCCAACAAGTAGGCAGACCGTTGCTCATTACTCAAGATGCGATCGCGTATGGTCTTCAAATGTTCTGGCTCATCGGTAGCTTCCCAGTTCGAGATGATATGCGATCGCACCAATTTCTCAATCCATGCCTTCTCCCCCTTTTTTAAGGGATCGAAAACCGAGGCAGAACTCACCACCAACTGACACAGCTTTTGGGTAAGAAAGGGCTGTCCTCCTGTCCAGTCTAATATCTCCTGGAGAACAGCCTGGGGGTTGCTGACCTGTCCCGCCAATCCCCTAACTAACGGCTCAACTTCATGGCGTTGAAAGCCATGTAACTCCACCGCCCGTCCGATATTAAAGGGGGTTCGGTCTTTATCTCCAATCAAATCCCCTGGTGTAGCCACCCCCAACAGCACAAAACTAAGGCGATTATAAGCAGAATTTTCTGCCCGTTTGTTGTAACAGGCTCGAACTAGAGCAAAGAAGTCATCTTTGAAGCTTAATTGCAGAACACTATCGATTTCATCAATAAAAATAACAATTGGTTGAGCAATATATTCAAACAATATCTCTTTGATAAACTTACCAAAGCACTGCACCGGAGAAATCTTTTGGTGCTGTTGAAGCCAATGGTATTCATCAAACCTATCATAGAGTTCCAACTCAGACACCAACCCACTAATCAAACCGCCATACCATTCCCGTGGGGGAATCTGTTGCGACCCGAGCATGGTAATATCAATAGAAGCACAAACAATGTCTTCTTGTTGCAACCGTTTTATGGTTTGAACTTTCAGGGAAGACTTCCCCATCTGACGGGAATTTAAGACATAACAAAATTCCCCTGCTTTTAGGTATTGATACAACTCCTCATCGGCCTGACGCTTGACATAACTGCTAGCATTAAGGGGTAATGCGCCGCCTACTTGATAGATTTGCATAGTCTGGGTTTCAATCATTGGGTCTCCTGGAATCGCGCTTGAAAATACTCCCGATATAACTGACAACGGAGAGTTACCTGATGTGCTTGTAAATGAACTAATCCCATACTGTGTAGTTTGTAAGCTGATCGGGATTCTAAGGGAATAGGACAACTGGCCTCAATCACATCTTTAAAAGCATCAGCCAAAGCTTGGTGTTGCTGTAGCATCTGCCAGAGGTGTCGTAGATGGTTGCGATAAATCCCAGCTTCGGTGGCAGCATTGTTTAATACTTTCTCGAGGGAACCAGTACCATTAAATTTGAGATGGTTAAAGCATTCGCCAATTAAATAGGGATGTCCGCCTACTAAGCCCTGCAATTGCTCAACCTCAGATGCTGTACAATCAAGTTGGTATTGTTGCGCTAATTCAATAATTTGCTCTTGGGTCAATTCCGGTAACTCAATCGGAACACCAACATTAAACGGGGATTCGTTAAGGTTAAGGGGAATATAAACTTCTGTGGAATGAACTACCACTAATCGGAGCCGTTCTAAACGTTTACCCATCTTGGCTTTCTCATGCCAAGCTCGTAACATTCCTAAAAAGTCCGATGCCACATCACGGTGAGGAAAAACTCGGTCAACCTCATCCAAACATAAGACCACTGGCCTGTTAACCTGCTGTAGCAAATACCGTTCAAAGTAGTTGGTACAAGCCATTTTACTGGTCGATAATCCTTCGTACCAGTAATCAGCTAATCGATTAGCTAATCCTAAACTTTCACTGACACAGAAGCTAAACCACTTAAGTAATGAATTAAGATTGCCAAGGTCAGTGTGGTTAGCCAGGTGCAGATTAATATACACAGTTTGATAGCCCTGCTGGGCAACCAACTTTCTCAGCACTCTAGCTATGAGTAAGGTCTTCCCCATTAGACTTGGTGCTTTAATTCTCACCAAGGCACCGGGACGTAACAGTGTTTGATAACAAGTGGTTTCAATAGGAGGGCGTTCAACATAATAGTCAACGTCAGGGATAGACTCGTCCTGATCTAAATCCGGTGTCCACGGATCTGGATTAACATTGCTATTGCTTGGTGTGCTTTCTTGATCTAGAAGAGCGATCGCTTTCCAGTCTTGCCCCAATTTTTCACTAATTTCTTGAAAATTCAGGTTATCGACAGGTCGGCCATTGAGATAATTATTGAGGGTTGATAGAGATATCTCCAATTCCTCAGCTAAGTCTTTCTGGCGAGGATAACCGTTGCGCTTAAGAGCTAATTTAACCTGGTCAATAGACTCTGGATGAACTCTGAGTGAGCGAGACATAGTTGTCGGTTCGATGAACTACTCAAACTATAACTATCTTTTATAGTCACTCAGCCCAACTCAGGTACAACTCAGGTACAAGTCGGCAATCAATTATAAGTTGGCTATAAGTCACCTGATCTCAATAGCTTCCAAGGTCTGAACTGCTTTAGCCTCAGGGTTTGATGAAGTTGTAGTTCACCTGAAACAATTTTCATGAACAATCTCGAAAGCTTCCAAACCCTTCTGGAAATTGTGTTACTAGTTCTAACTCTCTCTACTGAATCTCCATTGTTAGGTATTGCTGCTGCTATTTGTGCATTGTTGTATTTGTTAATCGACTCTGATGATTCAGATAACGGTGAAGAGTGAGGCGGTTGTCTAGCTCCCGAGATGGGAAGATAGGGAGATACGGAAATGGGGAGATACGGAAATGAAATTGATCTATACTCGTAATTTCCACTATTGGTATAAATATACCAAATTCATCAATGAATACTTCATCGGAAGTTCCCGATTCCCGATTCCCGATTCCCGATTCCCTGTACTATAGTCGTTAATTGTTAAACTATCCAAGTACAATTATACTACGAATTTTGCCGATTCACTAACTGAATTTTATTGACAAAATAAGCTTCTCGATGCTGCAATGATTCAGCCAAGTCTAGCCCCTTTTGAAATGCTGCTAAGGCTTGAGGATAGTTGTTCATATCCAGATAAATTTGACCAATTTTGTCGTAAGTGTTCATCAAGCCATAGTAATTATAGGATTTTTGCTCAACTTGAAGCAAAACCTCATAAACTTGCAAGGCAAACTCTGGCTGCTGAGAGGTAAGGTAAAGTTCTGCTAGAGGTTGTAGTGCCTCGCTAGCATGGGCAAACTGCTGTAGAGACCAGGCTAAGGCATAGGCTTCTTGATAGGTTTGACTAGCTTTTTCTGGTTGATTGAGGGCGTTGTAGTCAGATGCGATCGCAATTTTCAGGGCTGGAATCTGGGTATCATTGCCTTGATTGAGGTAAATGTCCACTAATTGCTGCTTTTTGGGCAATGCCTGGTCTGGTTGTTGGTCTTGGTCGTAGATATAAGCTAGCTGTTGTAAATAAGCCACTTGTTCTTGTTCATTTATGCGTTCGCGAAGCGGTTCCATTCGCGTAGCGTGGCCCAAAGGCCAAGGAACATCGCGAAGCGGTTCCAAAGGAACATCGCTCTGAGCTTGAGCCAGTAATTCCTCATAGGTTTCTGCTGCTTTGGGATAATCAAACCAAGCCATGTGCAATTCACCCATGGTCTTTAAGGTAGCCTCAACCGTTGCCATATCGTCCTGGTTGCGAGCATCAGCGAGAATTTGCTCATAGACTGTCAACGCTTGTCCTGGCACTCGGATCTGTTCATAAGCCTTACCCAAAGCTTTTAACAGTGGCAGATTGATCGAGTCTTCTGCTTCATTTTCCTGCTGAATCTCTTCCAACCGTGCCGTAATTAGTTGCACTGACTGCTTATTATTTTCATTCCAGGCAACTCCTCCTACTCTGCCCAAGGTTTGCACTTCTGCCACTGGATCCCCTAGCACTCGCCGCAGTCGGATTTCCCGATACCAGATGTCAAAGGCTTTGGATTGATTACCAGCTTTGAATTCAGCTTGAGCTTCAGCATTCAGTTCATCCAAAGCTTGGTTGAGTCTAGAACGTTCGGAAGGGTTGAGAGGTTCCTCTGGGGATAACGAAGGAAGGAGGGGATCAGGAGCAGTCAGTTCCAATGGATTCGGATTATCATTATCACTTGATTGGGACAAGGTCACACTAGCAAAACATAACGGGAGTATAGCAGCGGATAATGCTATGATCATCCACTTGCTTAGTTTGGGTCCGAGAAGATGTAAGCGCAAGGTAGCCATAAGGAAACTAAAGAAGGTTACTACCAGTTAGACTAGCGATTTTAGGTTCAAATTGACATCTGGCCATCTGCATCTGTAGTGATACTTTCAAGAATTGGTATTATTTCTGCCCCCCTGCACTAGTTTGACCGCTTCCGGGACTAAGTTTGTTCCTGCTACCAAGATTTAGGAGTGACAGAAGAAGTCTATTTATCTGGTGTCACTCTCGAAAAAATACAATAATAAAATAAATAAATTAGGTAGCTAAAATACAGATATTACAATAAATAATTAATTATATATTATGAAATAAAATTCCATAAAAAATCTTTGGTAACACGGCGCAAAAAGCTAATTTTTTAATTATTTTTTTTATATTTATCATCAAAATACCTCAAAAAAAACATCAAAATTATTGACAATTAAAAATATACTCATTACAATAATAATTGCAAACGTCATTTAGTTTTTTACTCATGTCTACAGACTTTATTCCGAATCAAGACAATAACCCAAAGAAACAACGTATTAAGTCCATTAAGGGCTCTCCTGAAGCAGTAATTAATACTATTTACGGCCTTTGTGCATTGGGGTATGCTAAGGTTTCCGACTGGAGCCCTTTGCAGCCGACCGGCATTCCAGGGCAAGTAATTAGTTTTGCAACCAAGTCGAAGACTTGGGGTTAATACCTTAAATTTCTGGGGGGGTTTCCCCCCTGATCAGATCCGGTAGGATTACATCCGGATTGATTCGGAAACTGATAGACATGACATAGGGTTTGCAGCACTGAAATAGCCGTAGAAATAATATCTACGGCTATTTTTTTTGCTTTTAATTTAATCTAATCGACAAGCTATCGAGTGTTGTTTTTTCGGGAAATAATATTGGATAATTAAATATTATCTGATCCCAACAATTAACATCCGTTACCAGGATTAAAAAATGCCATAATCGGCGGCATCAACTAATCGAAAAACTACCTGGTATTTAACCCCATCATAGTTACCTGAGGAATGGAGTTTTTCTAGTATCATCAGATGCTCCTCCCAGTCTTACCAATCCTTCGTTGTTTTAACTAACATGACGGCATAGTTAAGTCCGGAAGAGCCCTATAAATATCGGAAAAATGGGCGGAATTTTGTAAAGTTTTGTTTCAAAAATTCACACCTGTCCCAGAGATATATAGTAGAATAACTATGGTTTTACCACAACTTGGCAATCAGGGCGATCGCAGAACACGAAAACTAGGGATTTGCCACCCAACCGCCTGATCGCTGAAAGCATTATTGGTCGATTAACTTGCCTGATCGTGTGGTCTTACTATATAACCCTGATCGAGGCTCTCACTTTCAAAGCACAATCACTCACTTATCGCGCTTAGTAAGGTGGGAATACCCTGACCTAATAAGCACCTGGCTCGAGCACAAACTCAGGCTAGTTAAGAGCCGTGAGTAAGTTAAGGAATTCAACTAGTTCTTTGGCTTGACTGTGGACTGACAACTTGATTAAATAATTATTGGTATCTGACTTTTTTGAACTGCTTGTTAAGGGAATAGCATAGTGACGAGTTGTGTAAATTATTTCCCCAATGGGGAGTCGAAATTCTTGAGTTTAGTGGATTTATTAGGCAACAGAGCGCAAGCGATGCCTAATCAGCAAGCCTATATCTTTCTGGAAAACGGAGAAACTGAGTCAGGGAGTCTTACTTACGGCGAATTAGATAGACAAACAACAGCGTACGCATCTCATCTCCAGCAATGGCAAGGAGAACGAGTTTTACTGTTATACCCTTCTGGATTAGAGTTGATTAGCGCTTTTATGGGCTTTAAGAATGTAACTGAGTATCTAGAGGTAGATCATAGAGTATTACAAGTTCCAGATAATCTGGCAATAGATGAAGAAATAATAGAGATTTAATTATGAATAACAACCAGGTAAATATAGTTGAATTTATATCTTGGCTTCACAACCAGGGGATTAATATCTCAACCAACGGTGAAAAACTCCTTTGTCGTGTTAATAAAGGAACTATAACCCCTGCGCTACGCCAACAAATAGCTGAACGTCAAGCAGAAATTATAGTTTTTTTGCAACAAAATGGTCAAGGTTATAATACTAATTACCCACCAATTAAAGCTATTCCTAGAGACCAAAAATTACCCCTATCTTTTAGTCAAGAACGACTGTGGTTTATTGATCAACTTGAAGGGTCAAAAGCTCCTTATATTGAGCACGGTGCTTTACAAATCACCGGTAACCTAAATGTGTTAGCCCTAGAACAAGCCTTATCAGAAATAATCAATCGTCACGAAGTACTACGGACAAGTTTCTCCACTATTAATGGCAAACCAATACAAGTAATTGATTCCGACAGCACCATTAACATCAATGTAGTAGACCTACAACAATACCCAGAACCAGAACGGGAGACTATCTTAAAGCAAGAAGTACAACGTGAAGCAACAACTCCCTTTGACTTAGAGGTAGCACCATTAATCCGCTGTAAATTATGGCAACTAGACAGCAGTGAGTATGTGTTAGTGCTGACCATGCACCACATCGTATCGGATGGTTGGTCGATGGGAATATTAATCGAAGAACTATCAAGTTTATATCAAGCCTTTTGTGTAGGAGCGCCATCCCCGTTACCGGAATTACCGATTCAATATGCTGACTTTGCCCTTTGGCAAAGACAATGGTTAAGTGGAGAAATACTAGAAACCCAACTTAATTACTGGAAACAGAAATTAGAGGGTGCTCCCAAATTATTACAGTTAGCTACTGACTACCCTCGCCCAACTGCGCCAACTTATCAGGGTCGGACTGAAAGTTTTAGTTTAAATACTGAATTAACCCAGAAGTTGCAAACCCTGTCTCGAGATAGTGGTACTACCTTATTTATGACTCTGTTAGCGGCGTTTGGGACTTTACTATATCGTTACAGCGGTCAAGAAGATATTTTAATTGGTACACCTATAGCCAATCGCAATCGCCGTGAGATTGAGCCTTTGATTGGGTTTTTTGTCAATACCCTGGTATTGAGAACCCATTTTGACGATAATCCCAGTTTTTCTCAGTTGCTCAAACAAGTCAGGGAAACCACACTCAACGCTTATGAACATCAGGATGTACCGTTTGAACAGGTAGTATCCGCATTGCAACCCCAACGGTCTTTGAGTCATTCCCCCCTGTTCCAGGTGATGTTTGTGCTGCAGAATGCACCGATGGGGAAATTAGAGTTACCAGGTCTGAGTTTGAGTCAGTTCAATCAACACAGTACTACCTCTAAGTTTGATTTGACCCTGTCAATGACGGAAACAGAGCTTGGATTGGTGGGGACATGGGAGTACAACACAGACTTATTTGATCGGTCTACTATTAAACGGATGGCTACTCATTTCCAGAACTTGTTGTCAGCAATTGTGGACAATCCCCAACTTTCTGTGGGAGAGTTACCTTTGTTGAGTGCAGAGGAACGTCATCAACTGTTGGTGGAGTGGAATGATACTGCCAGTGAATATCCCAAAGAGAAATGTATTCATCAGTTAGTTGAGGAGCAGGTAGAGAAAACACCAGATGCTGTGGCGGTGGTGTTTGAAGAAGAGCAGTTGACCTACCATCAATTAAATCAAAGGGCTAACCAACTAGCACATCACCTACTTTCAATGGGAGTAGGACCAGAGGTACTGGTAGGTATTTGTGTTGAACGTTCTGTACAGATGGTGGTAGGACTGTTGGGGATACTCAAGGCTGGTGGTGCTTATGTACCCCTGGATCCTAATTATCCCTCAGAACGACTGAGTTATATGTTAGAAGATTCAGGTGTGGAAGTATTGTTGACTCAACAGTCTCTAGTAGAATCTTTGCCCTCACATAACACACAGATGGTTTATTTGGATAGTGAATGGGGAGCAATTGAGGAATATAGTCAAGATAATCTTGAAGTTGGGGTTGACTCGGATAATTTGGCTTATGTGATTTATACTTCTGGTTCTACTGGTAAACCAAAGGGTGTACAAATTAACCACAAAGCATTGGTGAACTTTATTGAATCAATGCAGCAAAAACCAGGATTAGAATCAACGGATATTTTTATATCAGTTACTACCTTATCTTTTGATATTGCTGGATTAGAATTATATCTTCCCTTAATTACCGGTGCACGCTTAGTTGTTATAAGCCGAGAAATTGCCACAGATGGAATGCTTTTAGCACAAAGTCTAGACAACTACCAAGTAACTACAATGCAAGCCACTCCGGCAACTTGGAGATTATTGCTAACCGCAGGATGGAAAGGAAACAAGCAATTAAAAATTCTCTGTGGTGGAGAGGCTTTAGATATAATTCTTGCCAAAGAATTGCTTAAGACTAGCAAACAAGTCTGGAATTTATATGGTCCTACGGAAGCAACTATTTGGTCGGCGGTCGCTCTTGTAGATAATCAGTTTAGTGGTTCTTTTGTCCCGATTGGATTTGCCATTAATAATACCCAAATCTACATCCTAGATCGCCACCTCCAACCAGTACCCATAGGAGTACCTGGAGAATTATACATTGGAGGTGATGGCTTAGCCAGAGGCTACCTCAACCGCCCAGAACTAACATCGGAAAAATTCATCACTAATCCCTTCTGTAATTCCAAATCAGAACGACTCTACAAAACCGGAGACTTAGCGAGATACCTACCAGACGGTAACATTGAATTTCTAGGTCGCATCGATAACCAAGTCAAAATCAGGGGTTTCCGAATCGAACTAGGGGAAATAGAATCAGTACTTAACACCCACCCCCAAATCCAACAAACCGTAGTAATTGCCCGAGAAGATCTTCCTGGTAACAAACGCCTAGTTGCCTATATAGTTGTTGAAGAATCACTAAGCACCAACCAACTACGAGAATTTCTCAAGCAGAAACTACCAGACTACATGGTGCCCAGTGCCTTCGTTACTTTAGACACCCTCCCGTTAACACCAAATGGCAAAGTAGACCGCAAATCACTACCCGCACCTGATGGGGTTTTCAGCAGAGTTGAGGAATACGTCGCACCACGTACAACCATAGAACTTCAACTGACTCAAATCTGGTCAGAAGTTTTGAATCTCACCTCTGTCGGAGTACAAGATAACTTCTTTGAACTGGGCGGTCATTCCCTTCTAGCTGTCCGTCTGATGTCAAAAATTCAACAACAATTCCAAATCAATTTACCTTTAGCCACCCTTTTCCAAAGTCCCACCATTGAACAACTAGCCAGCCTTCTGGGTTCTTCAGTAAATACACAAAACCCCATCTTAGTGGGCATTAAAACCAGTGGAAACCAACCTCCATTATTCTGTATTCACCCGGTTGGTGGTAATGTCCTGTGTTATGCAGAGTTAGCTCGTCATTTAGCTCAAGATTATCCAGTATATGGTTTACAATCTCTCGGTTTAGATGGACAACAGCAACCTGAGGGGGCGACGAAATAAGCTAAAATGCAGATTCTATAAGCAACCTAGCCCTTATACCTCGTTGATAATACTTTCGTTTATTAGGATTGAGTCTCATTAATTCGGTTACTAATTCTAGACAACAATCCTTAAACTTTACCCAGGTTTGACCATATAAACCAATGTAAAAACTGCTATGTCTCC